>JAZPYU010000088.1:0-18482 GCA_045544295.1 Ructibacterium sp.
TTTGTCTTCCTAAGACCGCTTGCCTCCGACTTATCCTGCCAACTTGCATTAAAGAAGGTAGCCACGAATTTAAATTCTTCGCCATTAGGACCCTGATAAACTGTGGTCAATGCCACAGGATCCAAATTTCTGGTAAAACCAATCACAATGGGAACAATCAAAAGTGCAGCCAACATCAAAAGTCCCTGGAAGAAGTCCGTCCAACAAACAGCATTAAATCCGCCCAGGAAGGTGTAAACCACCACAATCGCCGCAAAGATAATCATTGCGGTGCTTCTGGGAAGTTCCGGAAGCAAGGTGGTAAATACATCCGCACCGGCAACAAAAGCAGAAGCCACATAAATGGTAAAGCATACCAAAAATACAATCGCACAGATAATGCTTACCGCGTGGCTTTTAGAAGCAAAACGATTGGATAAGTACTGAGGCAACGTAATTGCATCACCGGAAGCCTTAGAGAACTTACGCAGTCTCTTTGCAACCAAAATCCAGTTTGCAGCAGTACCGATAGCAAGACCGATACCAATCCACGCCTGACCAAAACCAAATGCTAAAATACTGCCGGGCAGACCCATCAAAAGCCAAGCACTCATATCTGATGCCTGGGCACTCATCGCAGTTACCCACGGGCCCATAGCACGGCCACCTAAAAAGTAATCTTTTTCTGTTACATCCTTAGATTTAAAGAAAAAGTAAATACCTATGGCAATCATCGCCACAAAGTATAACACAAATGCAAAAATATCCATTTTTATCAATCTCCTTTTTTTAAATCTTTGCACTTTTGGCATTATAACACATAATTTTCCAAAAATCAATAGAGAACGAAGTATAGACCGTAGTCTACACTTCGTTCTCTATTATTTCTTATATTTTCTTGTATATCAATGGTTTTAAAAAAGACGGATTTAAAGACGAATTTTTGACAAAAACACCGGCATAACCGTTTTGGCATAAGAATAAAGAGAATATTCTCCGCCGCACAAACACCAATCGTAAATCAAGGCTCTTTCACACAGTGCATAGAGTTTCACGATTTCATTCACCGTCATTTCGGTTGTGATTTCTCCATTTTTCTGACCGTCTGTTACAATTTTTCTTAGAAGTTTATAGTAAAGCCGTTTGTTATCAAGCAGATGCTTTTCCCCTTTGGTAATCAACTGGGTAGAATAAAGCCGGGTCAGAAGTTCAATATCGATTCTATCCTCAATCATAGAAAAAAGTTTTTGATTGAAATATAATAATTTTTGAAAGCAAGCCATATCCTCCGGAAATTCTTCCTGTAATTTGGCATATTCCTCATCAAAAATATAAGAGAGGGAACCCAAAAGGGCATCCTTCCCTTCAAAATAATGATAGAAAGAACCTTTGGAAGTTCCGGATTTTTCAATAATTTCTTCTACCGTGGTATCTTCATATCCCTGCTCATAGAACAAATCCCATGCCGCATTGATGATTTTACCTTTAGTATTTTTCTCATTTTTCTTCGCCATAATTTCAATCCTTCTTATTATACTCTGCCACCTCAGCAGACCCACCTGCTCTGCATGCAGTAATTTCCTTGGGGCTTAAAATTTTGTATAAAAATATTTTACCACAACAAGAAAAAATTTCAAGAGAAAATCTTCCTAATCAAAGAAGAAAAAGCATTTCTTTTTTTCCTATTTAAAAACCGGCAAGAAACGGCCACAATAGTTTTTAAATACCCCTTGACGTTATTACAAGAAACGAATAAAATAATACTATCATCAATGACATAAGGAGTAACCCGTTATGAAACAACAAAAATTAAAAGGTAACTTATTACTGCTTTTGACATCTGTCATCTGGGGTATTTCTTTTATCGCACAAAGTAAAGGGGTGGAGTTGATTTCACCCGTTGCTTTTAACGGCATTCGCAGCACTTTGGGAGGATTGGTTCTTCTTCCTGTGATTTTCTTTTTGGATTGGAGAAAGAAAAAGAAAGGTCAGCCGGTACAAAAACTTAACAAGCAACTGCTTTGGGCAGGGTTTCTTTGCGGCGCTTTCCTTTGCGCCGCCACCACCTTGCAAACCATCGGTATGGTTTACACAAGTCCGGGAAAATCCGGATTTATTACTGCGCTTTATATGGTATTGGTTCCCATCATTGGTATTTTCTTTGACAAAAAAACCAGACCCATCCTTTGGCTATCGGTACTGATTGCCGTTGCCGGTCTTTACCTGATGTGCATCAACGATACCCTTATCATCAACATCGGCGATATACTCACCTTGTTTTGTGCTATCATTTTTGCCGGTCATATTATGGTGATCGACCATTATTCCCCTAAGGTTGACGGGGTAAAACTTGCCTGTCTGCAGTTTTTTGTTTGTGGGATTTTAAATCTTATCTGGATGTTTCTTTTTGAGGAGATCAAACTTGCCCCCATTTTGGATTGCTATGTTGCAATCGGGTATTCGGGCATTATGTCCTGCGGCGTTGCCTACACCTTGCAGATTGTAGGTCAGAAATATACAGATCCCACTTCCGCTTCCATCTTAATGAGTTTAGAATCTGTCTTTGCTGCGCTTTCCACCGTTGTTTTAGTAGCACTTGGCTGGAACCTTACCGGCGGTGCGCTTTCCCTTCGGGAAATATTAGGCTGTGTTTTGATGTTTGCCGCCATTTTATTGGTACAATTACCGGAGGGAAAAAAGGCGTAAACTGTCAAAAAATGTCTTGACAAATATTGCTTTGCTATGATAGGATAAACCAACGATATTTTTATATTTTATCCAAGATTCGATATCATGCATAGCATCTTGATTTTGAAAAATTTATTAGCATGAGAGCGTTTCTGACGCTCTCATATTTTTTATCAAATTATAAAATTTTAGGAGGGGTTTCCAATGAAATTTTGGAACAAGAAAAACGCTATTATTTTTCTTCTAACCCTGGTACTGATTTTGACAACTTCCTTAGTTGCCTTTGCTACCGGTGATGAAGAAGTAACCAGCAACTACTATGCAACATTCTGGGCTATGGTACCTCCGCTTGTTGCAATCGCCTTGGCGCTGATAACCAAAGAAGTTTATTCTTCCTTGTTTATCGGCATTATCCTTGGTGGATTGTTGGCGGCAAACTGGAACCCTGTAAGTGCTCTTGACAACGTGATTAACACTGGTTTGATTGACGCTGTATCCGGCACCGCAGGTATCTTTATTTTCCTGGTTATCTTAGGTGCTTTGGTTGCACTCATCAACAAAGCCGGCGGTTCTGCCGCTTTTGGACGTTGGGCAGAAATTCACATTAAGTCCCGCGTTGGAGCTATGTTTGCTACCTTCATCTTAGGCGTACTCATCTTTATTGATGACTATTTTAACTGTCTGACCGTAGGTAGCGTAATGCGGCCTGTGACTGACAGACACAAAATTTCCAGAGCGAAACTTGCTTTCATCATTGATGCAACTGCTGCTCCGATCTGTATGATTGCTCCGGTTTCTTCCTGGGCGGCTGCAGTTTCCGAATTCACCGAGGGTACCGGGTTCTCCGGCATTGAACTGTTTGTACGGGCAATTCCTTACAACTTCTATTCTCTTTTGATGATCGTTTTCGTAATCTCTATTATTTTGATGAAATTAGATTACGGTCCTATGAGACTGCATGAGCTTAACGCCATGAACAACGGGGACCTCTTTACCAGCGGCAAAGACGATGTAGAAACTGCTGAGGTTGCAGATGCCAACCCCAAGGGTAAAGTTATTGACTTACTCTTCCCCATTATCGTTTTGGTTGTTATCTCTATCTTAGGTCTTTTGTATGTAGGCGGCTACTTTGCAGGCGATGACTTTATCACCGCATTTGGTAACACCGATGCAACTGTTGGTCTTCCCTGGGGTGCTTTGGTTGCTTTATTGGTAACCGTTATCTACTTAATTGCAAGAAGAGTAATCACCTTCAAAGATGCAATGAATGCAATTCCTATGGGCTTTAAAGCAATGGTTCCTGCTATTATGATTTTGACCTTTGCTACTGCGCTTAAGAATATGACCGGTCTTTTGGGTGCTGCTGATTATGTAGAAGCCCTGATGAATTCCGCTGCTGCAGGTCTTGCAAACTTCCTGCCGGCTATCATCTTCCTGGTTGCTTGTATTCTGGCATTCTCTACCGGTACTTCCTGGGGTACTTTCGGCATCCTGATTCCTATCGTGCTGCCATCTTTGATCCCACCAGCGAACTGTTGATCATCGGTATGTCTGCTTGTCTTGCCGGTGCGGTTTGTGGCGACCACTGTTCCCCTATTTCCGACACCACGATTATGTCTTCTGCCGGAAGCCAATCTAACCACATCAACCACGTTTCCACCCAGTTACCTTACGCTATTACAGTTGCAGCGCTTTCCTTTGTAACCTATCTCCTTGCAGCATTTATTCAAAGCGCTTATGTATTACTCCCTGTCGGCATTGTGCTGACAATTGCAACTCTGTTGGTTATCAAACAGGTTAACAAAAACAAGGCGTAAGAATGTAAAGAAACCAAAACGGATATGCTTTTTGCATATCCGTTTTCTTTTAAGTTTTGTTTGACAAAGCCGATATTTTTCGGTATGATAGTGATATAACTTTTGACAAAGGAGATGTCCTTATGAAAAAAACGGTTTCTATGATCTTAACATTGGTTCTTCTTTTTACCGCACTTCCTCTCAGTGTTTTTACAAGAGAATCTTCTTATGCTGACTTTTATAGTTTTTGGGATTTCAATGCAGAACCGGTTGTTCTTGATTTAAATCAAGATGGTTCTCCTGATACCATAAAGCCGGAATTTTATTCCAATTACTATGGTCACTTTAACCTGGTCATTAACGAAAAGAGATTTACCTTCGCGGTAGAACGGCACGGTGGTTACGACTTTTTCACTGTCGTAGATATTGACCCCACGGATAAATTCTTAGATATTATTCTTTTTGATTCTTACAAAGGCTATGTAGGGGCAAGTATCTGCCGTTACGATGGCGAAAACTTGTTTATTTCCGGTGGCTATGATGCAATCAACGCCAAACTTCCGGATGTTGATATGGATGAGCGCTATAAACAGGCAAACATCATTACCCCCGGCGATGGTTCCATCACCTTTGCTTTTGCACCTGAATCCTTTACCTATAAAACTTTGAATGAATTCTCTAAGGTTGACTTTGTCCCTGTTTATTTAAACGGAGTAAGAATTGCCTTTGACCAACCTCCGGTCAAAGAATTTGTCCATACCGAAGACGTTTGGGGTGACAGAATTTTAGTTCCTCTCCGTGCCATTTTTGAGGCATTAGGTGCTGACGTTGACTGGAACGATGCTTCACAAACCGTTACCGCTATCAAAGGCAACCGAAGCATTTCTCTTGCCATTGGCTCCAATATTCTCTATATCAACGGAGAAGCAAAAACCTTAGACGCCACCGCCATTTTGGTGAATGCCAGAACTTTGGTTCCGGTCAGAGCAATTTCTGAGGCGTTTGGTTGCACCGTTGATTGGAATGATGCCGAAGCGGCTGTTTACATTACCCAATAAAAGTTCAAAGGAGCAAGTAGGGCTTGCTCCTTTTTTATTGTATCGCTTTTTCCATATTTTCTTCGCAGTATTCCACTTCCGCAGAATACATTCTCACATAATCTGCCATTTTTTCTATGGTGATATTTTGATGCTTTTGCCATAAAGAAACTATCAAAGAACAACTTTTGATGGCAAAAGTAATACCACTTTTGCTTTCTCCATTCCAAAGATGACGATAGATAAAATAACAAAACAGTTGTTCCAGGGGTATGGCAAATTTCTCATCTATTTTGGAAAAAGAAAATCTTTCCTTTTCTATCCCTTGTAACACCTCTGTCCAACTATCATTGAGCCGTTCCATAGAAAGGTAAAGAGGTACCAAAACTTCGGGACTGCAATCCTTTTCTTCTATTCCTACTTCTTTGGCAATGAATTCCAAGCGTTGACCAATGGGAATGTCCCGGTTTTGTATGTAAGAAAAAAGCCTGTCCCGCAAGGCAAGAAAGATTTCTTCCACCTCTGTGAGATAAATTTTATCCTCACCACAAAGATAGGTAAGAGAAAACGGTTCTGTTTCCTCTAAAACGATTTTTGCTACCGCTTCACAACAAAGTCCCAATCCCATCTCGGTAAAATCATCATAATAATTCCGGAACCGGGGATGGTCGGCACAGATATCACAAAGGGCATTTTCCCCCAACCGGCATATCATTTCGCAAAGCCCGTTTCCCATCAAAAAGGGACAACGTTCCTCCCCATCTAAAAGAAAATGGCTATCATTGGCATCCGTCACAATTTTCTGCCGGATTTTTTCTCCCATCTCACCGGAAAGGCTTTGGTAAAAGCGTAAACTTTCCTCATCAATGGTAATTTCCCAACCCACACAACAACTGTGTTTGCACCTATCTTTGATACACTGAAACTTATGATAGTAATGGGGAATCAGAACTTTCATCATTATACTCCTATTCTTGAAATGCCATAGCACGCTCCATAGACGCTTCGATATTATCACAGAAGTTCTCTGCGCCCACCTTTTCTAAAAGACCCGCCTTTCCCATTGCCCGCATAGGTTGTTCATTTACATGGGAGAAGATAACTACGACGCCTTTCTTTTGGCAGGATTTTACCAACTTTTCAAAATTCCGGATAGCATCAGTATCCACAGAGGGTACAGACCGCATTCGCAAAATCACACATTTGGTATATTTCTTCACTTTAATGGTTTGAATTTGATTTGCCACCGCAAAGAACAAAGGTCCGTTTAGTTCATATACGCTAATGTGCTTGGGCACATCCATTAACCCTATGGTGTCGGTATCATCCTGCTGAATATATTTCCAACTTTGAATATTACTTTCTTCGCTCATTCGTTTCATAAAAAGGATACAAACGGTGATAATACCGATTTCAATCGCCACCACCAAATCAAATACCACGGTTAATACAAAAGTCATCACTAAAACAAGGGTATCGCTTTTGGGAGATGTTTTTACCAAATGCACAAACTGTTTAAAACCACACATATTATAAGCAACGTGGATAAGAATCGCCGCAATGACAGGCATAGGAATTAACGATGCATAAGGCATTAAAACTACAAGCACCAACAAAAGAACAAGAGAATGTACCATTCCGGAAACCGGTGTCACACCGCCGTTTTTGATATTTGCCGCCGTTCTGGCAATAGCACCGGTGGCAGGAATACCACCAAATAAAGCAGAGCCAATATTGGCAACACCCTGTGCCATCAACTCTGTGTTGGAGCGATGCCGCTTATTGATCATGCCATCTGCTACCACGCAAGAGAGCAAAGATTCAATACCTGCCAAAATAGCGATGGTGATAGCATCCGGAACCATAGAAAGCACCGTGGATAAATTGGTGATCTTAGGGAAACTCAACGCCGGCAACTTACCACTCACGGTATACAAATCCCCGATGGTGTTAACATTCATTTTAAAAATCTGACAAATCCCAATTCCCGCAAGGACAGCAATCAACGATGCCGGCACCTTCTCGGTAAGTTTCGGCCACAAGAAAAGGATAGCAAGACAAATAAACCCTAACAGTAACGCTTCCGCATTGATGGTGGATGCATTATGGAAAAATACTTCTAATTTTTCTAAGGTTTCAATGGGTTTTTCACCATTCTGATAAGTAACGCCAAAAAAGTCTTTTAACTGTCCGATTACCAACGTTACTGCAATACCGGCAGTAAAACCTGTGGTAATGGTGAATGGGATAAAACGAATCAAGTTTCCTAATTTAAAAAATCCCATAACCAGCAAAAAGATACCTGCCAAAATAGTAGCAATCACCAAACCATCCAGACCGCTTTTGGCAACAATTCCTGCTACAATGGTTGCAAACGCCGCCGTAGGTCCGGAGATCTGCACATTACTACCGCCCAATGCCGCCGTTAAGAACCCCGCAATAATAGCGGTATAGATACCCGCCTCCGGTGCTACCCCGGAAGCAATAGCAAGGGCAATGGATAGCGGCAATGCAATCACCGCTACGATAATACCCGCAATGATATCGCTGATAAACTTCTTCTTGTTGTACTCCTTTAAATCCGTAAAAAGCATTGGTTTAAAAATTCCCATTATAAAATTCCCTCTTCCTTTATATAAAACTTTTCTTACAATGTTTTGCACCATTAATACTTTTAAATATCAAGTAGTTCAAAAAAATCATAAATATAATAATCCGCAACCGCCTTGATGTCATCAACATAGTCCGCAGAAGACGGGTCAAATACACCACACACTTTCATTCCGGCAGACTTTGCCGTTTTATTTGCGTTATAATTATCATCAAGAAAAAGAATATCATCCACCGATTGATCCAATTCCTGCCCAACTTTTAAATAAATAGACGGATCATCTTTGGTTGTTGAGAAATCTTCACAGGACCAGACATGGTGAAACAAATCGTACATTCCAAGCCGTTTCAGGCAAACATCAACCACGCTATGAGGACTGGCAGTGAGAATATTCAAATCAGCACCCTTTTCTTTTAATGCTTCAAGAACAGAAATAACATTGGCTTTTGCCTGAATATGGTTTGCATACTCCCAAAAGGCATATGCGCGCATTTGTTTTATAATTTCTTCTTTTGGCAACGAAACACCTAACTTTTTAAAATATTCTGCCGTTCCGTCATAACCAAGCGGCGTAATGATTTTTAAGATATCATCTTGATACTCTATTTTGTTTTCATCTAAAATCTTCAACATAACCGAGATAATCGATGGCATAGAGTCCACCAAGGTTCCATCAAAGTCAAATAGATAGGTATGATAATTCACGTTACATCCTTCTTCCTACTTTTATTCGTCTCCCTCTGCTGGTTTGCATTTCACTACCATTTCAGTAACATCCTTCAAAACAAGTTGGCTATCCTGATTGAAAACCTCAATCGTAAGTTCTACTAAGCCGTTTTTCTCATTCCGCTCGGTAAGATTGGATACCACACATATTCCAGTCAGAGTGTCTTCTGCATATACAGGTTTTATCCACTCAATTTTGGTGGACTTTCCCGCAATCAATTCTTCACCCGCAAGATCGATTTCCAGATACTTGGCCCATACGGACATAAATGACATAACGCCCGGAGCAATAAGGTTACCGAACATTGACTTTTTGGCATATTCCTCATCGGTATGAATAGGGATGTTGTCATACTTCTTTGCAAAAGCAATCATATCATTTTTATCAATTACAACACTACCAATCGCATATTCTGCGCCCCGCACAAACTCTTCAAAATACATCTTTCTTCCTCATTTCCATAGCACCAAGCATTTTACTATGACCTTATCTTAACACATTAAAAGCAAGAATTCAAATCTTGTAATGAAAAAATAATTTTTTGTCACTTTTTTGGTAAAAATCATATAAATTGATTGACAAAGCATTTCTTTTATTATATATTTTATATAAGTATATGTTGTCTTTTACAGGCAACAATAAAATGGGAGGTTTTACAAATGAAACTGGTTTACGGAGTAAACGACAAACCAAAATTTGGACAACTGATTATTTATGCCATTCAGCAGTTATTGGCTATTATGACTGCAACGTTGGTTGTCCCTGTCATCATCAATGGTTCTTGCGGCACAAATATGAGTTCCGCAGCAGCACTTTTAGGTGCAGGTCTTGGTACTTTAGTTTATGTAGCATTCACTAAGAAAAAGTCACCGGTATTTTTAGGTTCATCTTTTGCCTTTATTGGTTCTATGATAGCAGCCTTTGCCGGTGGCGTTTCTATGTCCTTAGGTTTTGCAGGGCTGATCCTTGGTGCAATCTTTGCAGGTCTTGTTTATGTGGTTATCGCCATCATCGTTAAATTTGCAGGCGTTAATTGGGTAAACAAAGTAATGCCCGTCGTAGTTATCGGTCCTACTGTTGCCATCATTGGCCTTTCCCTGGCAGGCAACGCTGTTGGCGATATGTGTAAAGGCAGTATTGACGGTGTAGCAACTTCTCCGCTCATCACCGTTCTTTGCGGAATTATCACATTGTTTATCACCGTCCTCTGTTCTTCTTACGGCAAGAAAACCTTAAAATTAATCCCTTTCATTATGGGTATTTTAGGAGGTTATGCCGCAGCAGGTATCTTCACCATCTTAGGCTACGCTTACAACCTTGACGCTCTTAAAGTTTTGAACGTTGCTCCGTTTTTAGCACTGGTTGAGAATGGTGTTACCTTAAACACCTTCCTCTCTGTTCCGAACTTTACTTTTACAGAGGCGTTGAAAGGCGTTGGCGAACTGAACGGCGCTTACATCAGCACCATCGCAGTAGCATATATTCCGGTTGCTTTCGTAGTATTTGCAGAGCATATTGCAGACCATAAAAACATTTCTTCTATCATCGAAACGGACCTTTTAAAAGAACCTGGCCTTCACAGAACTCTGCTCGGTGATGGTATCGGTTCTATCGTTGGTGCTTTCTTTGGCGGATGCCCCAACACCACTTACGGCGAATCCGTTGGTTGTGTGGCTATCACCAGAAACGCCTCCGTTCTGACCATTATGGCTGCCGCTATTTTGGCAATCTTAATTGCCTTCATTTCTCCCTTTATTGCTTTCGTAAACTCCATTCCTTCTTGTGTTATGGGCGGCGTTTGTATGGCTCTTTACGGCTTTATTGCAGTATCCGGTCTTAAGATGGTTCAGCAGGTAAACCTGAACCTGAACAAAAACCTCTTTGTGGTTTCTATTATCTTGATTGCTGGTATCGGCGGTTTAACCCTTACCTTTGGTAAGGTTACTATCACTTCTATCGCTTGTGCTTTGATTTTAGGTATTATCACCAACTTAATCTTATCCAAAGCCAGTGACGAAGAATAATCAGGAGACTAACGTGAAAAATCACATTAGCCTCCTGCGGAATTTATTGCACCGCCGAAATTTTCGTGCCTGAACGGCACGAAACGGCGATGTACATAATTCCCATTATACGCCTTATCTGTCCACAATAAGAAACGTATATATTTTTAATTATTATTTGTGGACAGAAAGGCTTTGGGAATTATTATGAGTAACATTACAATTTTTGACCATCCTTTAATTCAACACAAAACAACAATCTTGCGTCAAACTACCACCACCAACAAAGAGTTCCGGGAATTGGTAGAAGAAATCACTATGCTGATGTGTTATGAATCTCTGCGGGACTTACCCTTAGAGGAAGTGGAAATTGAAACACCCATTCAAAAAACAACCCAAAAAATGATTAAGGGTAAAAAATTAGCGGTGGTTCCCATTCTTCGGGCAGGTCTTGGCATGGTAAACGGTTTACTCAAACTGGTTCCCTCTGCCAAGGTTGGACATATTGGTATGTACCGGGACGAAGAAACCATGCAACCACAGGAATACTACTGCAAACTTCCTGCTGACATTGACAAGCGGTTGATTGTTGTGGTTGACCCGATGTTGGCAACCGGCGGTTCTGCCATTGATGCCATCGGGCAGATTAAATCCTATGGCGGCAGTAACATTAAGTTCCTTTGTTTGATTGCAGCGCCGGAGGGAATTGAGGCTTTATCCAAAGCCCATCCTGATGTGGAAATTTACTGTGCTAACGTTGACGAACGGCTGAACGATAGATGTTACATCGTCCCTGGTCTTGGCGATGCTGGGGACAGAATTTTCGGCACCAAATAAGCAAAGTCGGGGGTTGATGAGTTTTTAATTTTCCTTTATGTTAAACTTATTCTAAAAAGCAGAAACATCTCACCGTTGGTGAGATGTTTCTTTTTATTCTTTTCTTTTCACGATATTATCCTGGCTCTTTACAATAACGTTTTCCGGGAAAACGCCCCGCAAGGATGTAAGGGGATAGACCGTGGTATTCTTTCCAATCACCGTACCGGGATTGAGCACACAACCACAACCGACGTCTGCACCATCACCTAAAATACCGCCGATTTTTCTAAGACCGGTCTGATAATCCCGCTCCCCATGAACAACCACCGGTTTCCCGTCTGCTTTTAAGTTAGAACAAATCGCTCCCGCTCCCAGATGGGAATGGTTTCCTAAAATAGAATCCCCCACATAATTATAATGGGGAACCTGCACTTTTTCTAAAAGGATACAATGCTTTAATTCGCTGGAATTTCCAATCACACAGTTTGGTCCCACCATAACATTTCCCCGCAAAAATGCTCCAGGTCTGATTTCTGTACCCGCACCGATAATCGCTGGGGCTTCGATGGTTGCTGTGGCAGAAACCTTCACGTTTTCGCCCACCCAAACGTCTTTTTCCACTTCCCGAAAACCCGGCAATCCTTCTTCTATTAACCTTTTGATATATCCTTTTAATACGGGAAGCATCTCCCAAGGATATTCCGTCTCCTCAAATAGTTTTTTCAATATGGATATCTGACAGTCGAACAAATCCTTAGTTTTAACTTTTTTCTCCATCTCCATATCCACCTCTTTGAATTACATCAACAATTCGATTGGCGTAAGCCATACATTTTTCTTCGCTCTCGCTCTCTACCATAACCCGAATCACCGGCTCTGTTCCGCTTTGACGAAGCAAGACCCTGCCTCTGCCGCCTATTTCTTTCTCGACGGCTTGTATTTCTGCTAAAACCATAGCATCCGTTATAACTGCCCCTTTGTCCTTTACCTTGATATTTTTAGTATATTGCGGATATATAAGAATATTCTCGGTTAATTCTGCCAGACTGCATTTGGTATCACAAATTTCTTCACAGAGCATAATTGCTGTCAATAATCCATCCCCTGTTGTGGCGTACTTTTTTAAGATAATATGCCCGGATTGTTCACCGCCTAAACTATAATCATTTTTTTGCATACATTCATAAACAAACCGATCCCCTACCGTGGTTTGGACACAAGAAATTCCTATTTCCGAAAGGCTTTTTACCAATCCGCTATTGGACATTATAGTTGCCACAATGGTGTTTTGATTCAGCATCTCTTTTGCCTGTAACCTCTTACCCAATACATAGAGAATCGCATCGCCATCTACTACACGTCCGTTTTCATCCACCGCAATACAACGGTCGGTATCTCCATCAAAGGCAAACCCCACATCCAAATGTTTTTCTTTCACCAGTTTGCAAAGTTTTTCAATATGGGTAGAACCACATTTGCGATTGATGTTAACCCCGTCCGGTTCTGCACCAATCATCTCAATTTTGGCCCCTAATGCGCCAAAAACGTGTTTAGCAATCATCCAGGACGCACCATTGGCACAGTCAAGTCCTATTTTTAGATTTTTATAAGAGTTAGACGCCAGAGAAATCAAATAGCCTACATAACGATTTCTGCCGGAAACATAGTCTACAATACAACCAATCCGCTCCCCTTGTGCCAAAGGCAAATCTTTTTGGTTGAAGCCCAACGTTTTCATATCTCCATCAAGATACGCCTCAATCAGTGCCGTGGTTTTATCGTCTAATTTTTCTCCGTATCGGTTAATCACTTTAATTCCATTATCACTAAAAGGATTGTGGGAAGCGGTAATCATAATACCGCAATCAAACTCTTCCTGCCTTGTCACATAGGAAACGCTGGGAGTGGTGGTAACGTGGAGCATATACGCATCTGCTCCTGATGCGGTCAATCCTGCAACAATGGAATATTCCAGCATATAACTGGACCGCCGGGTATCCTTACCAATCACAATTTTTGGACGGTATCCCGCCTTTTCACAGCCGGAAAGTTTAGAGGAAAAATACCACCCTAAAAACCTTCCTATCCGATAGGCATGCATAGAGGTGAGTCCTACATTCGCCTCACCGCGGAACCCATCGGTACCAAAATACCGTTTTCCTTCTTTTTCTTCTTTTTTAAATTCCGGTCCATTCTTTAATAGTTCATCAGCAGAAACCCCAAATAATTCACAAAGGAGCAACACTTTATCAATCTGCGGAAGCGCCTGATCCATTTCCCACTTGGAAACCGATTGCCGGGAAACCCCAATCTTTTCCGCTAACTGTTCCTGAGACAAAGATTCCGCTATCCGAAATTTTGCAATTTTTTCACCAATCGTCATAGAAAACCTCCTGCTTTCGCATCATAATGATATTCTAACAGAAATGAGAAATTTATACAAGCAAGTTCACCTTGATTTTTTATGCAACCTCCGGTTGCACTTTCTTGCTTTTTAGACTTTTTCTTTCATTTTTCAAACTGTTTCTTCTTTTTTGCAAAGAAAACTTTACCATTCGCTATGTAAAAATCCTCCGCTATTGTTATTTTATACATTTTATTCTTATTTCATCCCTTTTGTTTTGGTGGCTGTTATCTTGACTTTATTGGAAAAATGAGGTATAATAAACTTTAATTTTTATCAGAATTTATTGAGAGAGGTGATTCCTTTGGCACAAAACGACGCAAATAAACAAAAGGATAACTCCATGCAATCTTATATTGATTTGATTCATGATCAGAATTCAGTCTGGAATTCCATTCCCTCCCACTATTACAGCGACTATAACGTAAAGCGTGGTCTTCGTAATGCAGATGGCAGCGGTGTCCTTGCCGGACTTACCACCGTGGGCGAAGTTCACGGTTATGTCATGGACGAGGGTAACAAGGCCCCCATTCATGGTACGTTACGGTATCGGGGTATTGATGTAAAGGATATTGTAGAAAACTGTCAGCGAGAAAAACGCTTTGGTTTTGAAGAAACCGCATTTTTGTTATTGTTTGGTTTTCTTCCTGACAAGGATACCTTAGAAGACTTTGATAAGATTTTGAAAAATCGTCGGGATCTTCCGCAAGGATTTACCGAGGATATGATTTTTAAGGCACCCAGCCAAAATATTATGAACAAATTAAGCCGTGCAGTTTTGGCGCTTTATTCTTATGATGATAATCCTGATGATATTTCTGTGGCAAACCTGCTCCGTCAGAGTCTTGATTTGATTGCCCGGTTCCCGGTTTTGATTGCCAATGCTTACAGTTGTAAGCGTCACTATTTTGACGGGAAGAGTTTGGTATTGCATAACCCCAACCCCAACCTTTCTGCGGCAGAAAACTTTTTGTATATGATTCGTCCCAACAAGAAATATACACCTTTAGAAGCAGAAATTCTTGACCTTGCTTTAATCCTTCAAGCAGAACACGGCGGTGGTAACAATTCCGCTTTCACCGTACACGTTCTCTCTTCTACCGGCACCGATACTTTCTCTGCGATTTCTGCAGCAGTTGGTTCCTTAAAGGGTCCCAAACACGGTGGCGCCAATGCCAAGATGCGGGCGCAAATGGAAGAAATCAAAGCCCAAGTAAAAGATTGGAAAAACGAAGAAGAAGTTTTGGAATACCTGAAAAAAATCATCCGGAAAGAAGCCGGAGACGGTAAGGGATTGATTTATGGTATCGGCCACGCGGTTTACACACTGTCTGACCCCAGAACTATTATTTTAAAAGAAAAGGCAGAAGAACTTGCCAAAGTAACCGGCAACGAAGAAGTTTTTGCACTTTATGATTTGGTACAAAAATTGGCTCCCCGTGCTTTCCGGGAAGAAAAAGGTCTTGACAAAGAAGTTTGTGCTAATGTGGACTTTTACTCCGGCTTTGTCTTTGATATGCTTGGCATTGCGCCGGAACTTCACACTCCCCTCTTTGCGATGTCCCGGATTGTGGGTTGGTGTGCCCATCGCATTGAAGAAATCACCACCAGCAACAAAATTCTTCGTCCTGCATATAAAACGATTGCAAAGCGGCTTCCCTATACTCCTATTGCAGAGCGGGATACCCTTGGCAGCAAACATCTGATTGACAGTGCTATCAACAGTACCGAAGTTGAATTTTTAGAATCCTGATAAAAGGAGCGTTTCCTATGCGTGCATTTTTGGTAGGCAGTGCTTTGGTTTTTCAAATCATTTATACCACAATTCTTTATCTTGCGGCATCTTATAGCCTTTTTATCATCGCCAAACGAAACGGGGTTGGTGGTAAATATCTTGCCTTTATCCCGGTGTTCCAGTTTTATATCATTGGTTCTCTTTGCGAAGAATACCTCTTAATGGGGCATCGCATCCGGCATCTTCAGTGGGTGGTTGTCTTTTTGGAACTTTTGCAGATTTACCTGAGTTTCTTCTCCGGGTTCTTCTTTGCACCGGTTCGGTTGGTAGTCAACGCTTTTACCGCATTGATTTTACACAAGTTCTTTTACCTTTTTGTGCCACAGCGGGCTACTCTCTATGCCCTTTTAGCAATGTTTGGAAGATTGCCGTTGGTTATTTTGCTCTTTGTGATGAAAGATAAACCTATGCAAATGTCCGCCGGTGCATATCCCTATCCCTTTGGAAAAAGATATTAAAACACAAAAGATCGCAACTAATGTTGCGATCTTTTTTACTGATAAAACAATCTTTTTCCCAACATATCACATTGGTATCTATGTATTCCCAAATTTTCAAATAATCCTTTTCCCCGCGAATAATATGATCGTGAAACGACCGTTGCCAAAGAACACCACCAACTTTATTTGTTGTATAGGATTTTAATTGACCAATTACGTTTTGTAGGGGAGGGTTTCCATGCCCTCCCGCATCGCCAATCATCACAATCAAATGAATATGGTTTGGCATAATAACATATTTATCAATTTTAACCCTACAATAATCATCGTTAATATATCTTATGGATTTTTCGACTTCTTTTCCAATTGGTGTTAGGATATTTTGCGGGAGGGCACAGAGACCCTCACCTACAATTATTTTTGACAATAGTTTCTCTTTGTTCTTGACACATATCGTTACAAAATATGCTCCATTTTGAGAATAATCATATTCTTTTAATCGTGTCGGCTTTCGCTTTGGTAACGTCATAATGATTACTTTTTCCCTTTAAATAAAGTTCCTACCGATTTGCCTTGGACGATGTCATAGAGTTTTTCCGGCATTTCGCCATTGGAAATCACCAAGTCAATCCCTGCACTGCCGGCAAGTTCTGCGGCGGTCAGTTTGGTTTGCATACCGCCGGTTCCACGTCTTGTTCCGGCACCGCCGGCACAGTTGCGGATTTCTTCGGTGACTTCTTCCACCACCGCAATCAGTTTGGAAGTCGGGTCTTTGGGATCTCCGTCGTAGAACCCGTCAATATCGGAGAGAATGACCAACAAATCTGCATCTACCACTTGGGCTACATAGGCAGACAGGGTATCGTTATCACCAAACTCGATTTCATAGGTGGAGATGACGTCGTTTTCGTTAACAATAGGAACCACGCCATAACCAATCATTGTTTCAAAGGCATTCTTGGCATTGGTATAACGTTCCTCATCCTCTAACACAAACTTGGTTAAAAGAACCTGACCTACCCCATAACCATATTCCCGAAAGAACTTTTCATAAAGTGCCATCAGACTTACCTGACCGATTGCGGCAAGTGCCTGCTTTTCACAGGTTGCCGCCGGACGCTTTGGCAGATTGAGTTTGCCAACCCCTACGCTGATAGCACCGCTGGTAACCAAAACCACCTGATAGCCCATATTCATCAGTTCAGAAAGAACCAGCACCAATCGCTCCATTTTTCTTAAATCTACTTTTCCATTATTGTGGGTTAAGGTAGATGTCCCTACCTTAACCACCACACGCTTGATGTTATTCATCTTCATTCCTCACTTTAAGACAAAAAATCCGCTAATTGTCAGCAATAATCCTATGGGTATCGTAATGCGAAACCGCAGATTACTTGTTTTATGATGAAACAAAATCATACCGCAAGCGGCACCAATGCCGCCGCCTACCAGACTTACGGTCAGCAATGCTTTTTCTGAAATTCTCCATCGGTTATTTTTGGCTTTCCACTTGTCAAGACCATAAAGCAATAATACAAAGAAATTCCACGCCGCAAAAAGAAGGGTCTGTTGTTCCACCACGCTCACCATCCTTAGAAAATATCTTTTTTGTTTCGGATATACCGACGGATTAAAATTCCTACGGAAAAGACAATGCAAGAGAGCATAAATATC
The DNA here is from genome assembly GCA_045544295.1 of Ructibacterium sp. Classification (GTDB taxonomy): domain Bacteria; phylum Bacillota; class Clostridia; order Monoglobales; family Monoglobaceae; genus Ructibacterium. The sequence continues at coordinate 17,974 of JAZPYU010000088.1, forward strand.
GGTACCAGCCACGGATTTACTTCGTTTTGCTCGGTACTTTTCATCTCTGTCCAAAGGTTTTGCATCGTCAAGTTGCCCTCGGCAGAAAGATTTTGATAAACCTCTGTTTTTTCTGCTAAATAGTTATCATCCGGATAGGCAATGGGGTTTTCCCTTACCTCTTCATCCAGCATTTCATACGCCATCTGATGCGGTGTTGAGTACCCAATATAGTCTGCTACCGCATAGGCAACATCCGGCTCACAAAGATAGTTGATATACATCTCTGCCGCCTCTTTTTGCTTGGCACTTTTGGGAATGCAAGCCGCATCAAAGAAGAGGTTGGTTCCGCTCTTTGGTACTACAAAACCAAGATGTTCATACTCATCCAAAAGGGTCATAGCGTCCCCTGCGTAATAAGGAGCAAGAACCGCTTCGCCTGCACCCATCTTATCAAAGACCTCATCCATCACATAGGCCTGTACCACCGGCGTTTGTTCTATCAGAAGTTTTGCCGCATCCTCCAATTC
>JAZPYU010000089.1:0-1692 GCA_045544295.1 Ructibacterium sp.
CTTGAACCGGAGTTTTGCCGCACTGCCACGGAACATCACCGCCCGCATGACACCGGTTTCATCTTTTAAGGACATATACATATGCCCGGAAGAATGGGCTTTGAAGTTAGAAAGTTCACCTTTGACCAGAACGTCGGTTAAGATATCGTCCCGGTTCATCACTTCTTTGATGTATAAGTTTACCTGTGTCACCGACAAGGCTTGTCTTTCCTGCATATGTATCACCTCTTTTTGATTATCATATGGAAACAGAGCGGCATCATCGCTGCCGCCCTGCCATTATGCTTTTTGATCGTCTTTGATATGACCAAGAACACCGTTGACAAAATCAACAGATTCTTCCCCGTCAAACTTTTTGGTCAAATTGATGGCTTCATTGATTGCAACGCCCGGGGGAACATCGTCCATATAGCGCATTTCATAAACGGCAAGTCGCATCGCCGCCATACAAACAACTGAAATACGGTCTTTGGACCAACCTTTTGCGTATTTTTCAATCAATCCATCAATTTCATCCATGCAGGCAATGGTACCCTCAACTGCTGTCCGGATATATCCGCTCTGATTACCGGCATCTGTCTCATTCAAAAAATCTTCTAAGAGTTCCCGGATACAATCCGGCTGAAACCGATATTCAAAGAGCAAGATAAAGGCATATTCCCTGGCTTTTCGTCTGTTTATCATCCGGTTATTCCTCCGTCGCTTCTTCCTCGGTGCTACCCAACTGCTCCGCAGAAACTACCTCTTCTGCTTCCTTTTCCGGATTCACTTTGGGCACATTAACACCATCTACCGAAATGTTAACGCCTACCACGTTAAGGCCGGTCATGGCTTCTACTTCATTCTTTACTTTTTCTTGAAGTTCCCAAGCCACTTCTGGAATTTTGGTACCATATTCCACAATGATGGAAAGGTCTAATACCAAGTCCTTTTCATTTAATGTAATTTTTACACCTTTGGTCAGGCTTTTCTTTCCTAAAAGTTCCGCAAAGCCACCACCTGCCATACCTACAACACCTTTTACTTCTGATGCCGCAAGGGATGCAATGACAGAAATAACCTCATCCGCAATATTAACATTGCCGTTTTCGATACCAGGATTTATGGTATTTTCCATAAGAATTCCTCCTTATAGCAAAAAATGCTTCTTTCTCTTAAAAGTAGTATACCATATTTCCATACAGATTACAATGATTATTTTTAGAAACTTTTCAAATTATTCTGCACTTATTTTGATATCCCGCACCGGAACGTTGGTTTCCCCCACAATAATGTCTTTCATTTGGGCAACCTTAGAGCCGTTCATCTCTCCGCCGGAAACCCGAACGGTGACACCGCTATCACTGATATGCGCAAAGCAATCACTATAACCTTTGGCTTGAATTAAGGTTTCTATCGTCTTTTCTTTCTCGCTGTATTCTCCCGCTTTTTTCAACTTTTCTTCCGCTTCCTTTTTTGCATCTAAACCGGCTTCATTGCTCTCTGCAATCTTCTTCCATTCTTCCATAGAAGCACTGCGGTTACTGTCCCGCTCCGTTTTGAGTTCCTGCAAACTTTTATTAGCGCTTTCCCCTGCGCCATTTTCCACGGGCACCGCCTCTCCGGTTACCGGCAATGTATGATACTTCTCGGTTTCCACCGTCCAACGATAGTACCCCGCCGTAATCACCAATGCCACCAACCCTAACAACA
>JAZPYU010000090.1:0-8746 GCA_045544295.1 Ructibacterium sp.
TAATGGAATCCATCATCATCTGCATTTCTGCTTCTGCCTCGCTATTTACAATTTTTGCATCATAAACCGGGAAGTCAGATATCATAATGCTTTCGCCCTCGTGAGGGAGTGCCTGCCAGATTTCTTCTGTGATGAAAGGCATAAAGGGATGGAGCAGTTTCAAGGTGTTAGACAGCACATAGGTAAGAACCTGTTGTGCGGTCTTGTTAGACTCACCCTCTTCAAAGAACCGGGGTTTAACCAGTTCGATATACCAGTCACAGAAACTATCCCAAATAAAATCATAGAGTTTGGAAACAGCCACACCCAACTCGTATTTATCAAGGTTCTCGGTAACTTCTTTCACCAATTCATTGTAAGCGTGCAGAATCCACTGATCTTCTAACTTAAGTTTTTCATATGCAGGGAGTTCGCACTTGTCGATGTTCAGGTTCATCAACACAAACCGGGAAGCATTCCAGATCTTATTGGCAAAGTTACGACTTGCCTCTACACGTTCAATATAGAACCGCATATCATTACCGGGAGAGTTGCCGGATGCCAAGGTAAACCGCAGAGCATCGGCACCGTATTGGTCGATAATCTCTAATGGATCAATACCATTACCCAAAGACTTACTCATCTTCCGTCCCTGAGAGTCCCGCACCAAGCCGTGGATATACACGTGCTTAAAGGGAACTTCACCCACGTGTTCTAATCCTGAGAACATCATTCTGGCAACCCAGAAGAAGATGATGTCATAGCCTGTAACTAAGGTATCGGTGGGATAGAAGTATTTTAAGTCTTCTGTCTTATCCGGCCAACCCAGGGTAGAGAAAGGCCAGAGCGCAGAACTGAACCAAGTATCCAAAACGTCCTCATCTTGCTTCATCTTACCGCCACACTTGGGGCATACGGTAACATCTTCTTTGGAAACCACCGTTTCGTCACAATCCTGACAATAGTAAGCAGGAATCCGATGACCCCACCATAACTGACGGGAGATACACCAATCATGAACGTTCTCCATCCAATGGAGGTAGGTCTTGGAAAATCTGTCCGGTACGAATTTGGTATCACCGTTAATGACAGCATCTGCCGCCGGCTTTGCCAGAGGTTCCATCTTCACAAACCATTGTTTGGAAGTAATCGGTTCTACGGTAGTACCGCAACGATAACACTGACCTACGTTATGAGTATGGGGAACTACTTTTACCAAAAGTCCCTCTTTTTCTAAATCTTCTACCATTGCTTTTCTTGCTTCATAGCGGTCCATACCCTGATATTTACCGCCATATTGGTTGATGGTAGCATCGTCATTTAAAACCTTAATCTGCTCTAAGTTATGTCTGAGACCAACCTCAAAATCGTTGGGGTCATGCGCTGGGGTAATCTTCACGCAACCGGTACCGAATTCCATATCTACATAGTCATCGGCAATCACCGGAATTTCTCTTCCTACCAAGGGAAGAATCAGCATTTTGCCAACCAGATGGGTATAACGCTCGTCATTGGGGTTCACCGCAACCGCAGTATCACCAAGTAAGGTTTCCGGACGGGTGGTTGCAATCTCGATAAAATCACTACTATCTTTGATGGGATATTTAATATGCCAGAAGAAACCTTCCTGCTCTGCATATTCTACTTCCGCATCGGAAAGGGCGGTAGCACAACTGGGACACCAGTTGATGATACGGTTACCCTGATAAATCAAACCTTTGTTATAGAGGTTTACAAACACCTCTTTGACTGCACGGCTGCAACCTTCATCCATGGTAAACCGTTCCCGCTCCCAGTCACAGGAGCAACCGATTTTCTTTAACTGGCTGATAATTCTGCCGCCGAACTTTTCTTTCCACGCCCAAACTCTTTTTAAGAATTCCTCTCTGCCCAAATCATAACGGGTAAGACCCTCGTTGACGCGAAGATCCTCCTCTACCTTGATTTGGGTTGCAATACCTGCATGGTCAGTACCCGGCACCCACAGCGCCGCATAACCCTGCATTCTCTTTGCACGGATTAAAATATCCTGAAAGGTTTCATCCAAAGCATGTCCCATATGTAATTGCCCTGTTACATTGGGTGGGGGAATTACAATGGTAAAAGGCTTCTTCTCCGGGTCAATCTGGGTATGAAAATACCCCTTGTCCACCCAATTCTGATAAAGCCGTTCCTCTACCTGTTTCGGGTCATAAGTTTTTGAAAGTTCCTTAGCCACAAAATCGCTCCTCTCAATCTTTTGTATGGAATATCCAACTGGAATTTCAGCATTGTTACATCTTATTGTAGGGAACGGATTCATCCGTTCCGCTTTGGAATGCATAAATGCATTCCCTACGCACGACATTCATAAATTTCATTATATCATCTCTTGCCTGTATTTTCAAGCCTTTTTTGGACAATTACCAAACATAATCTGCACCTAAACTACCAAGCAGATACCGGCGTATCATATCCAGCACATAAAGACTGGTTCTCTCTCTTACCATTTCCCGGTCGCCTACCAGTTGTAACCGATATGCCCCGTGGAAATCCTTGGCGCAAAGACTGATATACACCGTTCCTACCGGTTTTTCTTTACTTCCGCCACCGGGACCTGCAATCCCGGTCATAGAAACGCCGATATCCCCGTCGCCGGAAAGCATAGCACCACGGCTCATTTCTAAGGCAGTTTCTTCCGATACGGCACCAAACTTCTCTAAGGTTTGGCGGGAAACCCCTAAGAATTTTTCTTTCTTTTCGTTGGAGTAGGTCACAAAGCCACAATGATAACACCTGGAAACGCCGGAAACATCGGTGAGTTTCTTTGCCACCAGACCACCGGTACAACTCTCTGCGGTGACCACCGTCAAGTTGCGCTCTAAAAGAAGTTCCGCCACCGTCTGTTGCAAAGAGGCATTCTCTCCCTCAGCATAGACAAAATCCCCTAAAATAGTACGGACTTTTTCTTCTAACGGCAAAAGCATCTTTTCTGCCTCTTCCACCGTATCCGCTTTTGCCGTCAGCCGAAGTTCCATCTCCCCGGTTTTGGCATAAGGCGCCAAGGTGGGGTTGTTTTGGTTTTTCAGGATAGGTAATAATCGTTCCTCTGCCGCAGACTCTCCAATCCCAAATACCCGCAGGGTTTTGGAATGAATCACACAGTTTGCCTTTTTCTCCAAATAAGGTCTTACCTTATTCAAAAGCATGGGCACCATTTCTCTTGGCGGTCCAGGGAGCATAATAAAGACTTTATCCTGATATTCCACAATGGCACCGGGGGCTGTCCCGTTGTCATTGTCTAAGACAATGCAACCCTTTGGCATTTCTGCCTGCTTCAGGTTGTTCTCCGGCATAGGGCGGTTCATTTGCCGAAACCGTTCTATCAGACGCCGTTTGCTTTCCTCGTGCATCACACAGGGAACACCACAGAACTCTGCCACGGTTTCTTTGGTTAAATCATCTCCGGTAGGGCCAAGGCCACCGGTTAAAATCACCCCATCGGCACGGTTTGCCGCAATTTGAAGGGCTTCTTTTAAACGATTGGGGTTGTCACCCACCACGGTGGTGTAGTAAAGGTTCATCCCAAGTTCGCTCAGCATTCTGCTGATATCTCTTGCATTGGTATTCACAATCTGACCCAATAACAACTCTGTTCCTACCGAAATGATTTCAAAGTTCATACGTCTTCTCCTTATTGGTTTTAGGGTTCAATTTTAATATGTTCCACTTCCGATAATGCCCGTTCTATCATTTCTTCTAAGTTGGTAAGCGCCTTTTCTGCCTCAACCACTTCCGCTACATCCGGACGGGTTTTGGGGTGTTTGGGCACAAAAATGGTACAACAATCTTCATAGGGCAAGATAGAAGTTTCATAGGTATCAATTTTTTTGGAAATTTGAACAATTTCCTCCTTATCCATACCGATACAGGGACGGAACACCGGTATAGAAACCGCGTTATCCGTCACCGCCAAACTTTCCATAGTCTGACTTGCCACCTGACCGATACTCTCACCGGTAATCAGGGCTTTTGCCCCATCTTTTTCTGCCAGACGCTCTGCGATTTGCATCATAATCCGCCGCATAATCAGGGTAAGATAATTCTTGGGGCATTGTTCAATGATAGCAAGTTGGATTTCGGTAAAAGGTACAATATGCAGATTGATTTTTCCGGTATAAACAGAAACCAGTTTTGCAAGGTCAATCACCTTTTCTTTGGCACGGTCCGAGGTATAGGGATGGCTGTGGAAGTGTACCGCAGAAAGGCCCACCCCACGCTTTGCAATCATCCAACCTGCAACCGGACTGTCAATACCGCCGGAAAGCAGAAGCGTTGCTTTTCCATTGGTGCCTACCGGCATACCGCCCGCACCGCTGATTTTCTCGGTAAAGATATACGCCTTTTTCCGGATTTCAATCTGTACTAAAATGTCCGGGTTATGCACGTCTACCGAAAGGCCTTTCACGTTCTTTAAAATCACACCGCCCATCTGTTGACAAATCTGGGGGGAGTTTAAAGGAAACTGTTTATCCTCTCTTTTTGCCTCTACCTTAAAGGTCTTTCCCTCTACGTCCATTGCCTGTAAACAAGCAATGGTGGTTTTGGCGATGCTATCCATATCCTTATCGCAGGAAACTGCCGGACAGATATTGACGATGCCGAAAACCTTTTGCATTCTGGCAATGGCATCGTCCATATCAATGCCGTCCTCCGCCGGTTCTACATAAATCATAGACTGAGATTTCTGAATCTTAAACTTTCCGGCAGGTTGTAGAGCCTTTTCTAAATTCCGGAGCAGTTTTTGTTCAAACATAGGGCGGTTAAGCCCCTTTAATGCAATTTCTCCGTATTTCAGTAATACAATATCTGCTTTTCTCATAGGTATTCTCCTGATTCTTAAAGTTTTTTATACATGCAATTTTCTAAGCCCTGCAACAATGGGCGAAAGTACCGCAACCGTCTTGTCTATATCCTCTTTGGTATTCATTTCCGAAAGACTAAAACGGATACTGCCGTCTATCATTGCCCTTGGTGTACCAATGGCGGTAAGCACATAACTGGGCTCCCTTTTATGACTGGAACAAGCACTACCGCTGGAAACATAAATCCCCTCATTCTCCAAAGAATGAAGAACCACCTCCGAACGGGTTCCTCCAAAAGAAACATTCAGAATATGAGGAGCACAATCCTTCGGGGTGTTTATCAATACGTCCGGGATTTTTGCAACAATTTCTTCTTCCAAATATTTTCTGAGTTCCGCAATTTTAGGCACCGCTGTGGGCATATTTCCATAACAAATTTTAGCCGCAACGCCAAGTCCTGCAATGCCGGGTACATTCTCGGTTCCCGGGCGGATGTTATCTTGTTGACCCCCGCCGAATAAAATCGGGGCTACACGGCAACCCTTCTTGATATATAAAACACCAACACCTTTGGGCCCGTGAATTTTATGACCGCTGATACTGAGTAAATCAATTCCCATCGCCTTTACATCGCAAGGGACTTTGCAATAACCCTGTACCGCATCCACGTGGAATAGGGCTTTGGGATTCTTCTTTTTTAAAATCCGGCACATTTCGCTAATGGGCTGAATGGAGCCGATTTCGTTATTCACCAACATCGCCGTTACCAAGGCAGTGTCCCCGCTTATCATTTTTTCAAAAGTGGAAAGTTTAATCACCCCGTTTTGGTCTACCGGAATCACATCCACACGCCAACCTTTTTTCTGCATATGCTGGAGCGTGTTCATAGTCGCCGGATGTTCCAGCGGCGTGGTAATCACCTGTCTGCCGCGGCTGGTAGAAAGAGCACCCCGAATGGCAAGGTTATTGGACTCGGTACCGCCGGAGGTAAAATAAATTTCACCGGGGGTTGCCCGAAGGGTTCCCGCAATCGCCTCTTTGGCATCCTTGATCTGGCGTTCTGCCGCCATCCCCAGCCGATGCAACGACGACGGGTTTCCATATACTTCATTCATAACCTGCGCAACCTTTTCCGTCACCTCTGGATAGGGCCGGGTTGTTGCGCTGTTATCCAAATATCGTTCCATAGGTTTTCCTCCAAATCTCTAATTTTTGATTATATCATATTCCTGGTTATTTTTCAACCAAATCTCTCATTTTTCATAGAAAATTTCCCCGGCATTTTAGTATATGCAAATTTAGGACAACCGGGAACCTTTTTTCTTGTACGGGGAGGAAAAAAAGGTAGACAAAACCGCCGAAATTTACTATAATGAAGAAATAGGAGGATCGTCTCTATGGAAGGAAAAACTTTAAAAACGTTAGAATATCATAAAATATTGGGGCTTCTTGCCGGTTTTGCTAAAAACGAGGACGCCAAAGCCAGAGTAATGGCTTTGGCACCTGTTTCCGATGCCCGCATCGTGGAACAAACTCTTTTGGAAACCGACAGCGCAGTTACCCTGATTTTAAAATATGGCGCACCGGAAATCCTCACCCTGAATAGCATCAAAGAATCGTTAAAACGTTTAGCGGTGGGTGGTTCCTTAAATATGCCGGAACTTTTAAATATTGCCCGGATTTTAAAAAACGCCCGGCAATTAAAGTCCCTGACAGCAGAACAAACCGGTGTTCTTTTTGGGTATATCGAGTCTTTTGTGCCTGACAAAGAAATGGAAACCCGGATTGACGGGGCTATTTTGTCCGAAGAAGAAATGGCAGACGGCGCCAGTCCTGAACTTTATAACATCCGTAGAAAAATGCGGAGCGCCTCCAACAAAATCAAACAAACCCTGGATTCTATGATTCATTCTTCCCACTACCAGAAATTCTTGCAGGATCCTATTGTCACTATGCGGAACAACCGCTACGTTCTGCCCGTCAAAGCGGAACATCGTAGTGATGTACGAGGCATTGCCCACGATATTTCTTCTTCCGGCGGAACTGTCTTTATTGAGCCGGAAACGGTGGTTAATGCCAACAATGAACTTCACGAACTGGAAATCAAAGAAAAAGCAGAAATTGAACGGATTTTAATGGAACTTTCCGCTCAAGTAGCCGAAATTTCTGACGTTCTTGATATCAATTATGATACCATTATCCATTTAGACTTTGTTTTGGCAAAAGCAAAGTTGGCGCTGGATATGAAAGCCATCTGTCCGGAACTGAGCCGGGATGGGTATATCAATATCAAAAAAGGCCGTCATCCCCTTATTGACAAAAAGAAAATTGTTCCTACCGACGTTTATTTGGGAGAGGATTTTGATTCATTGATTGTCACAGGTCCCAACACCGGCGGTAAGACGGTTGTGTTAAAGACGGTAGGGCTTTTCTGCCTGATGACACAGGCAGGGCTGCATATTCCGGCGGCAGAGGGTAGTGTGATGCCGGTCTTTGAGAATATTTTTGCAGATATCGGTGATGAACAAAGCATTGAACAGAGCCTTTCTACCTTCTCTTCTCATATGGTGAATATTGTGGAGATTGTGAAGCAAGTCACCGGCAACTGCCTTGTGCTTTTTGACGAATTAGGTGCCGGCACCGACCCCACCGAGGGTGCGGCTTTGGCAACGGCAATTTTAGAAAAAATCCGCAGTTTGGGTGCCAAGATTGTAGCAACCACCCATTATAGCGAACTGAAACTTTACGCCCTTTCTACCCCGGGGGTAGAAAATGCATCTTGCGAATTTGACGTAAACACCTTAAGCCCCACCTATCGGCTTTTGATTGGGGTTCCCGGTAAGAGTAACGCCTTTGCCATTTCATCAAGATTGGGGCTATCTGATGATATTATTAACCGGGCAAAAAATATGCTTTCGGAAGAAAATATCCAGTTTGAGGATATTTTAACCAGCATTGAAAAAGATCGGCAGTCCGCGGAAAAGGCATCCTTAGAAACACAGGCTATGCGCCGGGAGATTGCTGATTTGAAACGTCAATTAGAGCAGGAACGGGCAAAGATTGAAAGCCAGAAAGATAAAATTTATGACAAGGCAAGAGAAAAGGCGGATAAGATTATAAAGCGTGCGCAGGAAGAAACCGAGGCGATGCTTCAAGAAGTGAAAGCCGCCAAAAAAGCCAGAGATGACCACGAAACTCTCCGGGCTATGGAAGAGATTAAAAAGGAACTTGGCTTAAAGCAGAAAAAGAACAAGCCGCCCAAAAGCCGGACGGCACAGCCAAAAAAATCCAATCTTAGTATTCATCGGTTACGGCTTGGTGCTACGGTACTCCTGAATGATTTGGGAGACGAGGGCAGTATCCTCTCCATCAACGAGAAAGATAAGACTGTCACCGTACAGGTGGGGATTATGAAGGTCAATAGTAAAATTGAAAATCTGACCTTGCTGGGGGAAGAACAAAATACCGACAAGCGTGCCTATACCCCGCCCCGGCAAAAACATACCACCCTTAGAAGCGCCAGTGTGAAAAACGAAATAGATTTAAGGGGTATGCTTTTAGAAGAGGCGCTCCTTGCCACCGATAAGTTTTTGGACGAAGCCAGTATGGCAGGCTTAGGTTCCGTCAGCATTATTCATGGTAAAGGAACCGGCGTTCTCCGTTCCGGCATCCAGCAAATGTTAAGAAAACACCCCCACACCAAAAGTTTCCGGCTTGGCACCTTTGGCGAGGGCGAAACCGGTGTCACCATTGTGGAATTAAAGTAAACAAAAGGAGCAACACATGAGCCGACCCCCAAAAGTTAGACCAAAAATCTAACAATTGGGAGGTCGGTTTTTTCATGGCAAAATACAGCTTTGAATTTAAATTAAAGGTTGTGAAAGCGTATTTGAATGGCGAAGGTAGTTACGAATATTTAACAA
>JAZPYU010000091.1:0-4007 GCA_045544295.1 Ructibacterium sp.
ATAAACACTTTTGACGGCTTTTGGTTGGGGTTACAGCCATATTTTAATTCCATTTCTTTCATTGTTATCACCCTTTCTATTACTGGTTCTTATTGATAATCTTGGATTGTACTTCTCCATTTTCCAGATTGATATAACGCACAAACAAGGAAACCTTGTTTTCTTCATTCAGGTTTTCCCAAAGGTCATTGGCAAACTGTTCCATATCATTGGGAATTTCCACCTGCTTAGGTTCTCCCTGATAAGAGGGCAGAGGACTGCCGTCACCTTGATAAGTATGGATAAAATGCCCTTCCCCCGCTCTTGCATTAGTATAGGTATAGGTATGACGAAGACAGGAAGACGGGTCACCGTCTGCGCTCTTTAAGATGGAGAGCGCATAGTTAAAGTCGCCATCATCAGTTTTGATGATACCGGAAATTCTGGGGGTATAGTTAGGAGCATCATCCTCAAATTCCCGGGTACGGAGTGCCTGTTCAAAGGTCATTTGTTGATTCATCAAATCATAAATGGTATCGGTCTGGTCCCCATTGGTTACGATGGTTTTGTTGCCCAAAACCCGAACCGGTGCATAGATGATAAGATGCGGGTCTTCCAATTTAGAGGGGTCAAACGCCTGGGTACGGATTCCGCAACCGTCTTCTACAAAGACACGGTTCCGGCTATTCACGCTTCTACCCATAATAAAGTATGCCGCAACTGCAGATTTACCGTCTTTGGACTTACCAAGGATGATACCTCTGCCGGGATAACTGTTCTGCTTTAATTCTTCATAAAGATTAATTTTCATTACAATGCCTCCTATTTGATTACTCCGCTGCAAACCAGTTCCACAGCCTGAGGGAGAATTTTCCATTCTGCTTCTTCCATCACCCGTTTTTGCAAAACTTCAGCAGTATCACCATTTTTAATTTCTACTGCCTTTTGCAGAATAATCCGTCCGCCGTCGGTAACTTCGTTCACGAAATGTACCGTGGCGCCGGTAACTTTTACACCATAGTCAAGTGCCGCCTGATGAACCTTTAATCCATAAAACCCATCACCGCAAAATGACGGAATCAACGAGGGATGGATATTGATAATTTTATCCTTATAGACCTCTAAAAGTTCTCCTTCTAAAATAGCAAGAAAACCAGCAAGTACAATAATGTCTACTTCTTTTTCTTGCATATAATCACAAATGGCTTTATTGAATAAAAGACTATCCCCGCCATAGGATTTTTTGGTAATCACTTTATGGTCAATACCGGCATTTTCTGCACGTTCTAAGGCATAGACGCCCTCTTTATTGCTAACCACGGTAACAATCTTACCGCTTTTTAAAATACCGCTTTTTTGGGCATCTATGAGCGCCTGCAAGTTAGTACCGCCACCGGAAACCAATACGCCAATATTTAGCATATATCCACTCCCTTTTCGCCATCAACAATCTCACCGATGACAGATGCCTTTTCACCTGCTGCGGTCAGAACTTCTACCGCTTTATCTGCCTGATCCTTGGGTACTGCAACCATCATACCGACACCCATATTATAGGTGTTAAACATATCCCGCTCCGAAACATCGCCCAATTTTTGAATCATCTTAAAGATGGGCAGAACTTCAAAACTGTTCTTATCAATCTTGGCTCTGGTTCCCTCTTTCAGCATCCGGGGAATATTCTCAATAAATCCGCCGCCGGTGATGTGGGATACCGCCTTTACATCTACTGCATCAATGGCAGAGAGTAAGGGTTTTACATAAATCTTGGTAGGCGTGAGTAATGCTTCGCCAATCATCATACCAAGTTCATCACTATAAGTATGTAACCGTTTTACACATTCTTTGCTATCGTTAATATCAAAAACTTTACGTACCAAGGAATAACCGTTAGAATGTACGCCGGAAGACTGGATACCAACAATCACATTACCGGCTTCTAACTTAGAACCGTCAATAATATTTTCTTTGTCCACGATACCCACAGAAAAACCTGCTAAGTCATATTCATCTTCCGGATAAAAACCGGGCATTTCTGCGGTTTCACCGCCGATTAAGGCACAGCCGGCTTTCACACAACCATCTGCTACACCCTTAACAATATCTGCCACCCGTTCCGGAATATTTTTACCTACTGCAACATAGTCCAAAAAGAATAACGGTTTTGCACCGCCACAAGCAATATCATTCACACACATTGCCACACAGTCCTGTCCCACAGTATCGTGTTTGTCCATCAAAAAGGCAAGTTTTAATTTGGTACCAACACCGTCTGTACCGGAAACCAGAACCGGATTTTTATAACCGGTACCAATCTCAAACAGACCGCCAAAACCACCGATACCGGAAAGGACACCCGGGATGTTGGTTCTCTTTACGTGTTCTTTCATCAATTCAACTGCTTTGTAACCCGCTTCTACGTCTACACCTGCATTTTTGTAAGCCTGACTCATACTCTTTTCCTCCTGTATTAAAAGTTTTTCAGTTCATCTTGAAGCATTTGGTCTTTCTTTAAAACCTCTGCTGCCATATCTTCTTTGAATTGTTCCAGTTTTTCTGCCAAAGCAACATCAGATAGCGCCAGCATCTGTACTGCCAAAATACCTGCATTATCTGCACCGTTTACCGCAACGGTAGCAACGGGAATGCCGGAGGGCATCTGTACCATAGAAAGCAGAGAATCCAAACCACCCATCAAGGATGTCTGGATAGGAAGCGCAATCACCGGCAAGGTGGTATATGCCGCAATCACACCGCCAAGATGCGCTGCCTTTCCTGCCGCCGCAATGATTACCTTAATACCATTCTCCTTTGCTTTCTTTGCAAATTCCTCTGCCTGATAAGGGGTACGATGGGCAGAAATCACGTGTGCCTCAAAATCCACCCCGAACTTCTTTAACTTTTCCATAGCGCCTTTCACAACCGGAAGGTCGGAATTGCTACCCATAACAATTGCAACTTGTGCCATAAATTTCTCTCCTTTATGCTTATGATTGTAAAAACTTTTGATTTAACTTACCACGGTCATAAACCATTTGCCCGTCTACAATCGTATAACGGACATCGCTACCGCAGGTCGCATAAACCAAATTAGAAACTGTATTATGATTGGGCTGAAATTTAGGTTGCTCAAAATCAAGCAAGATCATATCTGCAAGATAACCCTCTTTTAGCATTCCTAAATCGTCAAACCCCAATGCTTTGGCACCATTTACGGTCGCCATCTTTAAGACCTGCCATGCAGGAAGCACCGTAGGGTCAAGACTTGTCCCTTTATGCAAAATCCCCGTCAGTTTGATTTCTGCAAACATATCAAGATTATTGTTGCTGGAAGCACCGTCCGTACCCAATGCAACATTGATGCCTTTTTCCACCAGTTTGGGGATGTTTGCCACACCGGAAGCAAGTTTTAAATTGCTCACCGGATTATGCACCACAGACACCTGATGCTTTTGCAAAATTTCCATATCCGCATCGGACAGATAAACACAATGGGCGGCGATGGTTGGATTATCAAACAATCTACATTCTTCCATCCATTTGGTGGGGCTCATACCATAACCTTTTTCCGCATCTTTATTTTCTGTCTTGGTTTCGGATAAATGGGTATGAATTCTCAAACCATTTTCTTTGGCATAGGCGGCGCTTTTTTCTAAGGTTTCTTTATTACAGGTATAAACCGCGTGAGGAGAAACCCCAACCTTTAATCTGCCGCTACCATTTTTCACTTGTTCCATTAACATTTTTGTTTTTTCTAACTTTTTATCAAGTACCGGGTCGGTAATGCCTTCGCAAAGGACACCGCGAATCCCAAGTTCTTCTGCCGCTTTCATCGTTTCTTCCTGGAAGAAATACATATCGTGAAAACAGGTTGTTCCCGTTGCCAGCATTTCCTTGATGCCATTGACACTTCCCTCATAAACCATTTGTGGCGTTAAAGTATCTTCAAAGGGGAAGATTTTTTCAAAGAGCCAATTCTGTAAATTCATATCATCGGCGTAACTTCTGAGTATGGTCATAGCCGTATG
>JAZPYU010000092.1:0-8977 GCA_045544295.1 Ructibacterium sp.
AGGCGATATCTATATTGGGGTGGTAGGACCGGTGAGAACCGGCAAGTCCACCTTTATCAAAAAGTTTATGGAACTGGTAGTTCTGCCTGGCATCACCAATGACTTTAAACGGTCCCGTGCCATGGACGAACTTCCCCAAAGCGCCGGTGGCAGAACTATTATGACCACCGAACCAAAATTCGTCCCTAATGAAGCGGTGGAAATTTCCGCAGGAGATGCTACCAATGCAAGGGTACGGCTCATTGATTGTGTGGGGTATATGGTAGATGGCGCCAAGGGCGATATGGAAGACGAAATGCCAAGAATGGTGATGAGCCCCTGGGCAGATACCCCCATTCCTTTTACCCGGGCGGCAGAAATCGGCACCCGTAAAGTGATTGCAGAACATTCCACCGTAGGCATTGTCATCACTTGTGACGGCAGCTTCACCGAGATTGACCGGGAAGATTATCAAGATGCCGAAGAACGGGTGATTACCGAGTTAAAAGAACTAAACAAACCTTTTGTGGTGATCATGAACAGCGCCAATCCCGATTCTCCTCAGGCACAGGAATGTAGTAAAATGCTCAACGAAAAATTTGGCGTGACCGTTCTTCCTATGAACTGTATGACGATGACAGAAAAAGAACTCAGTCATATTATGAAACACATCCTCTATGAGTTCCCGGTTATGGAAGTGGGAATTAGAATCCCCAATTGGGTTCTTTCGTTAGAAGAAAACCATCCCATCAAAGCAGAAATTCAGTCTGCAGTTTTTCAAGAGGGTGATGCCGTAACCAAAATTGCTGATGTCTTGCGCTTCCCGAAGCAA
Source organism: Ructibacterium sp. (assembly GCA_045544295.1). Lineage (GTDB taxonomy): Bacteria > Bacillota > Clostridia > Monoglobales > Monoglobaceae > Ructibacterium. The sequence goes on from JAZPYU010000092.1 coordinate 812, forward strand.
CTTTGTAATTGCAATTACATTGACCGGGCAGAGATTGAAACCATTGATGCCGGTCAAGGCATTGCCGCTATTACAGTTCAGGTTCCGGAAAAACTTTTCTACGATTGCATCAAAGAAAAAACCGGTTTTGTTATGGAAAATAAAGAAACCATGCTTAGTTTATTAGAGAAACTTTCCGTTATGAAAAAGGAATATGACAAAGTTTCTTCTGCTTTAAATGCCGCTTGGCAAAAAGGCTATGGTATTGTTACCCCGTCTTTGGAGGAACTTACCTTAGAGGAGCCGGAAATCGTCAAACAAGGAAGTCGCTTTGGCGTACGTTTAAAGGCAAGTGCACCATCCATCCATATGATACGGGCAGACATTGAAACAGAGGTCAGTCCCATTGTGGGAACGGAACGGCAATCAGAGGAACTGGTCCATTATCTTTTAAATGAATTTGAAAACGACACCAAACGTATTTGGGAATCTAATATTTTTGGAAAATCTCTCCACGAACTGGTCAACGAGGGTCTTCATAACAAACTCTACCGGATGCCGGAAGACGCCCAGATGAAACTACAAGAAACCTTGCAAAAAATTATCAACGAAGGCTCCGGCGGTATGATCTGCATTATTCTTTAAAAGCCCTGCATTTCTATCTGCTTTGTCGTAAATTTATCAGATATCTATTTTTTGCCAAAAATACGGGAAAAATCTGACATAAAAAATTAATTTTTCCTTGACAGGTTTCGCCAATTTCTTTATAATGAACACATAACGACAGTATAATGTGACCAGTAAAGGAGATTTGGTATGGACCAATTAACAACTTTGATCAAGCAGGAAATTAAACGCCAGTATAAAAGCGTGAGAAAGTTTACCACCGCTTTGGATATTCCTTATACCACCGTTGCAAGTGCTTTAAAGAATGGAGTTGGCGGTACCGCCTACGATACCGTAATTAAAATTTGCAAGGCTTTGGACATATCTATTGTAAATTACGAAAATACCGCATTGATCAATCAAGACACCATCGGCGTTATCCGCCGGTACAACGGTCTTGACGAGCAAGGCGCACACACCGTGCGTACCATTTTGGAAATGGAAGCATCCCGCTGTGCCGGAAAGCCCATCACCAGTTCGTTTATCGAAGAAAAATAAAATTTAAGACCCATTCCATTTGGAATGGGTCTTCTTTTGCTTATGTTTCCGAAACTATATTCCATTGTAGATTCATTGGCGAATGATTCGTGAATCACCCTTACAATTTTACAATATCTTTAATGACTTCACCGGCCAAAATCAGTCCTGCCACAGACGGCACAAAACTGACGCTGCCCGGTGTTTTTTTACGTCCGCCTTCCGGGGTTTCTGTCTTGATAGGTTCTTCTTTGGAAAAAACCGCTTTTACGCCGGCAATGCCCCTTTTTCTCAGTTCCGTCCGCATCACCTTTGCCAAGGGACAAACTGAGGTTTTTTCTAAATCCGCCACCTCAAACCGGGTAGGGTCCAGTTTGTTTCCGGCACCCATACAGGAAATGACCGGAATAGAAAGGCTTCTGGCTTTTTCTATTAACAAAATTTTAGAAGTCACCATATCAATGGCATCTGCCACATAGGTAACACCGGCAAAAGAAACCTCCGCTTCCGTGGTACGGTTATAAAACAAGGTTTTACATTCTACGATAATTTCCGGATTGATGTCACGGATGCGTTCTTTCATTACCTCTGTCTTGGCTCTGCCTATGGTACTGCAAAGAGCCGGCAACTGCCGATTGATATTACTCTCTGCCACCGTATCTCCGTCCACTAAGGTAAGTTTTCCTACACCGGCTCTGGCTAACGCCTCCGCGGTATAGGAACCTACACCACCTAAGCCGAACAAAAGAACATGGGCGCCTTTCAGTTTTTGCACACCCTCTTCTCCCAACATCATTGCCGTTCTGCTTTCTGCCTCTTTCATTTTACCCTCTTACAGCGCTAAAAACGCTTTTTCCGACTCGTGTTTCTTTTCCCGACTCATCAGATTTCTTACTGCTTCCTTAGGGGAAATTCCCTCAAAAAGCACCTGATACGCCTGCTCTACAATGGGCATCTCTACCCCAACTTTTTTTGCAAGATCGTGGGCGGCACGGCAGGTTTTTACACCTTCTACCACCATTTTCACCTCGGTTTGTGCCTCTTCCATACTCTTACCCTGACCGATTAAAATACCGGCTCGACGGTTTCTGGAGTGCATACTGGTACAGGTAACAATCAAATCACCAATGCCGGAAAGACCGTGAAAGGTTTCTTCTTGCGCGCCAAGTGCAACACCCAACCTTGCAATCTCTACAATACCTCGGGTGATCAAGGCGGCTTTGGTGTTATCGCCAAGACCCATACCATCTAAAATTCCGGCACAAAGGGCGATGACATTTTTTAAAGAACCGCCAAGTTCTACGCCCAGAACATCTGGGTTTGTATAAATTCTAAAGCCCGGATTCATAATAATATCCTGAATCCAGTTGGCCGTTTCCTCCGATGGAGTTGCCAACACATTGGTGGTAGGAATTTTACGGGAAACCTCCTCCGCATGGCTGGGACCTGACATAACCGCAATCTCACATTCCGGCAATTCTTCCCGAAGAATTTGTGACATAGTGCAAAGGGATTCTTCTTCTAATCCCTTTGAAATATTTAAAATAATCTGTCCTTTTTTCACTACGCCGGAAAGCGCCTTTGCCGTGGTCCGCATAGCATGGGAGGGCACTGCCGTAATCATTAAATCTACATCAGCACAATCTGCTAAATTTGCCGTATAAGAAACCGTATCCGGGATGATAATCCCCGGCAGAAACGGTTTATTTTCATGATATTGCTTTAAGGCATCACTTTCTTCTTGTAAATAGGACCAAAGGGTTACATAATGCCCGTTTTCCGCTAACATAACGGCAATGGCAGTTCCCCAACTGCCAGAACCAATCACACTAATCTTTGCCATAGGAATACTCCTCTCTATGCCTTTTTTTGCCCTAATTTGCTTTCCGTTCCGGAAAAGAGCCTTTTAATATTGGCGTGATGCATACCAATCAGGGTTCCTGCCATAATCAAAGCAAACCCTAAATAGATGATATCACCAAAATGGAAAATCACACTCAACACAAAGAATAAGGTAGCACCCAAGATACTTCCCAAGGAAACATATCGGGTAATCGCCATCAAGACCAAAGCAAAGAGAAGTACAACAACGCCGATTCTCCAATCCGCAAACATCATTGCCATCATAGAAACCAGTACTCCCTTACCACCATGGAACTTGAAGTAAACCGGGAAGTTATGCCCTAACACGGTGCCAACACCTGCGGCATAGGTTGCATAATTTGTATCAAGACCGGTTACCTTTGCAATCAGCCAACCCAAAAGAACGGATACTGCCGCTTTGAAACAGTCACCCAAAACAACAAAAAGCGCTGCCTTTTTCCCATAACTGCGAAGGGCATTGGTAGCACCGGCATTACCGCTGCCGTGGCTGCGGATATCATCGCCGGCTAAAATTTTCCCTACTAAAATTGCAGTACTGATACTGCCAATCAGATAAGACATTACCAATATAATGACTGCCCAAATCCATTCCATAATCCTTACTCCTTTTTATTTTTCTCTCGTACAATAAATTTAATAGGGGTCCCCTCAAAGCCAAACTTTGCCCGAAGTTGGTTTTCCAGATAGCGAATATAAGAATAATGGGCAAGTTCTGCATTATTCACAAACAACACAAAGGTAGGCGGTGCCGTGGTTGCCTGTGTTGCATAGTAGATTTTCAGGCGCTTACCCTTATCCGAGGGCGGTTGTACCATAGCAATCGCCTCGTTAATGACATCGTTTAAAAGACCGGTGGAAATCCGTTTCCGGTTCTGATTAAGCACTTCCTGAATTAAGGGGAACAAACTATCCACCCGCTGACCCGTCTTGGCTGAAATAAATACCGAGGGGGCATACATCATAAAGTTAAGCCCCTCTTTGACACGGTTCTGGAAGTTTTTCATGGTATTGGTTTCCTTTTCTACCAAGTCCCATTTATTGATAACAACGATACTTGCTTTGCCTTGTTCGTGCACATAACCCGCAATCTTGGAATCCTGTTCGGTAATTCCCTCTTCTGCATCAACCATAATCAAACAAACATCGGCACGTTCTACCGCAGACAGAGCACGAACCACACTGTAACGTTCCACATTCTCGTTGATTTTACCACGTTTCCGCATTCCGGCAGTATCAATAAGTACATATTTTTGTCCGTCCCGCTCATAAGCGCTGTCAATGGCATCCCGGGTTGTTCCTGCAATATCGCTGACAATCACACGGTTTTCGTTTAAAATCTGATTGACCAGAGAGGATTTCCCCGCATTTGGCTTACCTACAATGGCAACATGGATTACGTCTTCCTCTTCCGCCTCTGTCTCTTCTTCCGGGAAGAGTTTTACCACTTCATCCAAAAGGTCGCCAAGGCCAAGACCATGAATGGAGGATACCGGGAAAGGTTCACCAATACCCAAGTTATAGAATTCATAAAGTTCCATCGGCGGATTTCCGGGGTTGTCCACCTTATTACAAACCAAAAGAACCGGTCTGCCGCATTTTTGCAGCATTGCCGCTACTTCTTTGTCTGCCGCAGTCAATCCGTCTTTCACATTGACCATAAACAAAATCACATCTGCCATATCCACCGCAAGTTCCGCTTGCTGGCGCATCTGGGAAAGAATGGTATCTTTGCTGGATGGCTCGATACCACCGGTATCAATCATGGTAAAGGTATGACCGCACCACTCCGCATTGGTATAAATCCGGTCCCGGGTAATGCCCGGCGTATCCTCTACAATGGAAATCCGCTTTCCGCTTACTTTATTAAAGAGTGTAGACTTTCCCACGTTGGGGCGTCCCACCACTGCTACAACCGGTTTCATTCTTTTCACCTCACAAAATTATTTTTCAAGTAATGCATCTAAAAACTCATAACCGTCATTGGCTACAATCCGCACTTTAATATTTAACGTTTTTTCTAACTCTTCTACCGTTACATCGTCCAAAAAGACCGTTTCTTCGTGACGGAGCATTGCCGAAGAAATTAAAAGTTCTTCGCCTAAATCTTTCCCCTCTAATTGCTCTATCACATCACCACCGCAAAGGAGACCGGTCACCGTGATTTTCTCACCAAAGAACCGATTTTCAATGGGGACAACTTCTATCATATCCCCCTCTAATTGCTCCACCAATCTTTTGATCAATTCATAAGAAATCTTTCCGGTAGGAACGGTTTTGCGAATCGCAGGCCGAAGACTTTTCTCATTCTTTAATGCCTCAGAAAACTCATAGGATAAAGAGGCGCAAAGCCCAACACCGTTTTCTATTTGAGGGAAGCCTTCATAGTTATCATAGTCCGGCAACTTTCTTTTTGCCATAATATAAAATTCATCCCCAAGATACACTAACCTTGTGCCGTGGCTTTTCAAAAACTTCTCCTGCCATTTTTCCACCTGATCAATGACCGCAGATGCAGTTTCCGGTGTAAAACCGGTCAGGGATTCTAACTTTTCCCGATACTTAGAAAGACCCACCGGCACCACCGAAATACTCTCTACCGCATAGTCAAGGTTCCCTAAATCTTCTAAGGTTCTGTCCAGTTCCTTGCCGTCATTCCAGCCGGGACAGAGAACAATCTGGGCATTGATATTAAGGCCCCCGTCTGCAAACTGCTTTAAATAGCCAAGCACTTCTCCGGCACGTTTGTTATGGAGCATTTTTTGCCGAAGTTCCGGATTGGTGGTATGGACAGAAATGTTAATTCTTGGGATGTTATATGCAAGAATTCTGTCCACATCTTCTTGCTTCATATTGGTCATGGAAACATAATTCCCCTGTAAAAAAGACAATCGGTAATCATCATCTTTGAAATAACAGGTTTCTCGCATATGAGGAGGAAGTTGGTCAATAAAGCAAAAAATGCATTTATTATGACAAGCCTTAGGCTCATCAATCAGTAGCGTGGAAAAGCCAATGCCAAGAGGCATATAATCTTCGTTTTCCAGCAAAACCGTCCGGTCTTTTAAAGAAATTTCCACTTCTTCCTGACAGGAGGCATACATAAAATCAAGGTAGTCATAAATCTCGATACCATTGATGCTCTCAATCACATCACCGGGCATCAAACCGGCTTCTTCCGCTAAACTACCCGGATCAATACTTGCAATTTTTGCCGCCAAACATTTCCCCTCCCTTCCGCTTAATTCCACCATTTTAACGATTATAGAATTCGTATACGATTTAGATGCCACTTTCCAAAGGCTCCCTTTACACAAGGAGGGCTATTGGTGAAGTTTTGAACATCCGCTCAAAGTGAAGTTGCGTTCCGCAGTGAAGTTTTTGCTTTCACAAAAGTGAAGTTAAGTTTGCCGCTCTGCCGTCAGGCAGAACTTCACTTACAATGTAAACTTCACTATCAAAGATAACTTCACTTGCCAAAGGCAAACTTAGTTAATGATTTCATCTTTGTTGAAATCATTATAACATAAATCACCTCCCGTTACAAGAAAAAATTGTCATTTACCAAAAGAAAAAACCTGACCGTGTGGTCAGGCTTTTATCTTTCATTTACTTATCTCCTTTTTTACGATAAGACAAGGGGTTTACACCGCATTTTCCCTTGCATATCAGCCGGAAAAAAACTTGGGTTTCATATCCCACTTTGTTGATGATTTCGCTGATCGCCATATCCGTCTGGGAAAGCATCGGTACCGTCTCAGAGAGCCGTTTATCAAACATTGATAAGTATTATAAAAACGAGGCAGTAAGATATTTGTAATCATATTTGCCTTTTTCAAACTTTCACCTCATACAAAGTATATCATAAAAGCATCATGCTTTCAAGCAACATTTTGACTTTGCAAATATGATGCTGCTCGTGTCACTCGCAATGATACAATGTTTTGCATAATGTGCCACAAGGCACACATCATTGAAAAAAGCACTTGCAAAATCGTAAGTGCTTTTTTCTGGCTTTCGGCTACATAATAGATGCAGGTCTACGAAATTATCTTAAATGTTACATTTGGAGTTTCTTCATGAACATCTTCAAAGACTTCAAGAATTTTCTCCATATATGGCTTCCACTCTTTTGGAATTTTCTCGGTTCCAATAATAGAGATAACAACATTTCCCTCTTCGTACCAATGATAACTTAACAAATCCCATAATGCAGAAAGATTTTTCCCATAATAATCCGGGAAATCAAATGTATCGCTCAACTGCTTATGCATATCAAGCGCATTTTTGCAATTTCTAAAATCCAATATTATTTGTTTCATAAAATCATCACCCCTCTCCTGTTACTTCTATAAACGTTTCATAATGGTCATAAGTTACGAATATGAGTCCATCATTGGAAAAGACTACCCTTTGCTTGTTCCTTCTACCACTTGTATAGTTTATATCCACCTCGTACCAAATTCGTCCCTCTCGATATGGAAGAATACCATCTTTATTTTTATAGATACCACCAAAAATCATTTGATTTGGTGCAACCTCAGCAAGATTTCCTCTCCAGCTTTTCCAACCACGCCTTGCTGCTTCTTCCTTTGTTATGTAATAATCAGGTAATTCATTAAGATAGTATAGCCACCAGTCTGCTCCCATTGTACCAAGTTCTGTTGCATACCCCGCGACAATGGCGAGCAGTTGTTCTAATCGACAACCACAGTTCTCATGAAGTTTTGGTTCACCAATTCTCGCTAACTCCTCATAAGAAAATATTTTGCTATTACGCCTAAAACATTCAAAGCAGGTCGTAGGCTTTATAAAAGTTCGCCATCTTACCCATTCTTTGCTTTTTTGCATTTTATCACTCCTGTTTAAGTTTTTAACATCCGAATGTTTATGTTTTTATTATACTTAAATAAAAGTGACATAGCGTGCCATACTTATCTTATGGCATATTTTAACTCTATTGTAAAAACAAAAAGGCAGAACCATTGAGATATTTTTGTTTTTGATTTTTTTGCAGTATCAATTGAAGAAATAAGTATTTTCCTTCATAACCAAACACCTCTGCTAATATTCTATCACAGAACAAATAACATGTAAATATTTAATGAAATATCAACTTCGTTGATATGAAATAATCCTGACGGATTATGAAATATTTTTCTT
>JAZPYU010000093.1:0-1914 GCA_045544295.1 Ructibacterium sp.
GACCGTCTGCACCGCCGATGATACCGATAGATGCCGCTTCTTCAACGCCAAAGTTGATGCCGGGTACCAAAGCGCTCAGTAGCAAAGCACCAAAGAAGGTGATGAAAACACCAACCTGTGCCGCTGCACCTAAAACAATGCTTTTGGGGTTGGCAATCAGGGGACCAAAGTCGGTCATAACACCGATGCCTAAGAAAATCAGCGGGGGATAAATACCCAACTTAACGCCTAAATATAAAAGGTCCAAAAGACCACCGTTTGCAAAAATATGTTGCATATCCAAATGCCCGTCCACCATATAGGTAGGGTCTGTAAAGAATTCCGGGTGCATCATAATCGCGCTGGAGTTTGCAAACATAGGCAGATTGGATAAGAGCATACCAAAAGCAATAGGAAGGAGCAGAAGCGGTTCAAATTGCTTCACAATGGCCAAATAAAGGAGAACACAGGCAATGATAATCATAAGCGGTGTGCCGATAGCGCCCACAATGCCGTCAAAACTAAGTCCGGCAGCATCAATTGCCGCTTTGCCGTTTTGAATCATAGCGGCAATACCTGTGTTACCCATAAAGTCTAAAATACTCTGTAACACAATATCATCCTTTCCTAATGAGATAAGCCAAAAATGATTAGCCTAAGGATACCAGGACGTCACCGGTGTTTACAGATGCACCCTGCGTTGCGCTGATAGCAACAACTTTGCCGGCACAAGGAGCCATAATTTCGTTCTCCATTTTCATAGCCTCTAAAACGCAGAGAACGTCACCTTCGTTTACAGTATCGCCAACAGCAACTTTTACAGATACAATGCTGCCGGGCATAGGAGCGTTTACATTGGTTGCACCAGCCGGGGGAGCAGCCACAGGAGCCGGAGCAGCCTTGGGTGCAGGTGCAGCCGCAGGTGCGGGAGCAGGAGTAGCAGGTGCGGGAGCAGGAGCAGCAACGGGGGTAACTGCAGTAGGAGCACCGCCCACTTCTTCAACTTCAACTTCGTAAGAATTACCATTTACATTAATAATAAATTTTCTCATTTTTTATTCCTCCTTAAAATCTTGCATCAATGACATCCCGCAATCCGGCTTTGTTCCAGGCGGGTGCATTATTTTCTACCCTGCGGTAGGATTTGATTTTTAAATTATAGGTCGAGGTGTTCAGACTGGCAGCCACGGCGGCTGTCAGAACCGCAATCAGTTCGCTCTCATCCATAGCATTGGCAACTGCAGCAGTAATCACTGCCATCAGTTCTTCGTCCGGTGTACCGGATGCTTTCTTTGCCTTGGGTGCAGGAGCCTTTTTGATTTTTTCCTTTTTCGGTTGGGTGGGGTTATAGAAAACCACCTTCATTAACATCATCACAAGCATCAGGATGATGAGGACGGAAAAGACAATCAAAAGACCGATTACGGTAACTTGAAGACCTTGACTTAATGCTTGCATTAATGTCATAGGGATTCTCCTTTTCCGGTTGGATTACAGCGGAATATTTCCGTGCTTTTTACTGGGTCTTGTTTCACGCTTACTCATCAGCATTTCTAAGGCACTGATCAACCGGGGACGGGTGGAATCCGGTTCAATTACGTCATCCACATACCCGCGGGAAGCGGCAACATAAGGATTGCAAATCTTTTGGGTATATTCGTCAATCATTTCCTGCCGTGCAGTCATAGGATCTGCGGCATTTGCAATTTCTTTGCGGAAGATGATGTTTGCAGCACCGGAGGTACCCATAACAGCAATCTCAGCCGTCGGCCAAGCAAATACCATATCGGCACCCAAATGTTTGCTATTCATAGCGATATAAGCACCGCCGTATGCTTTTTTCACAATTACATTGATTTTCGGCACAGTTGCTTCGGAGAAAGCATAAAGTAATTTTGCGCCGTGACGAAGAATACCATGATGTTCTTGTTCTAC
>JAZPYU010000094.1:0-1850 GCA_045544295.1 Ructibacterium sp.
TTGTTAAATATTCGTAACTACCTTCGCCATTCAAATACGCTTTCACAACCTTTAATTTAAATTCAAAGCTGTATTTTGCCATGAAAAAACCGACCTCCCAATTGTTAGATTTTTGGTCTAACTTTTGGGGGTCGGCTCATGCAACACTCCTTTTTGACTAATAACTCTTTATGATGGTAAAATTGCCGGTTACTTTATAAGGTCCTTTTATCATTTTCCTACTTTTTTACAATCTCAAAGACACAAGCATCATGCCCGGGGATTTGATTAAAGTCACCGTAGAGAACATTGGTTACAACATAATCTTCATTCAGGTGAATGATATTCTCCATTACATCGTCACTATAATTGATAGCAACACAAGTGTAGCCCTTTTCGGTCTCATGAAGAGTAACCGCCGCAAAGGCGCTCTTTGTGGCAACAATTTGTTCTCTACCTGCAAAGAACTTTTGGTAAATCAAGCGACGGTTTCCGTCAAAGCCGTAACTGTCATCGGAGAGCATAGACTCTAAGGGGAAGTTCACATAAAACACCTTACCCTTACCATACTGATACTCTGTAATGGCGGGCAGACCAAAATTATCATATGCCAATACCTTGGCACCCTTTTCGTCCATCATATATCTCTTACGTCTGGTGAATGAAATTTCCTCACCATCAAGATTGATGCTACCGGATTCGTCTACCAAATAGGAATTGTTTGGTTCAATTCCCGCAAGGTCAGAGAATTTTGATAAGTATCCTGTGTCATTGGAAATATAAAGACTGGCACCATTCTTCACCTTTTCAAGCAAGGGACGGTAACTCTTCCACATAATTACACGATAGCCTACGATAGATGGGAGCATATAAACATCGGCATCCGGAATTTCATCATCACACCAAGCAAACTGCAAGGTTCTGTCATTTTGTTTGGCAAGAATATAGGCAGAATACGCCACACCCCAGGCATCCTGATCCTTACTTAAAAGACATACCGCATCTTTTTTCGGGGCAGGTAAGTCATAGGGCATTTTTTCAAGCATTTCCCCAAACTTTTTCATAGCAAGAAGGGTCGGTCTGGGCTTTCTGTTTTCATCCATCATACCCAATTCTACTTCCATCATATCCCAGTCATAGGGGGCTTTATCTACACCAACAAAGTCTGAATTACACCAGTAAAGTGTACCTTTACCGCCATTCGCCCACACAGAGAACATATTATTGTAAAGGAACTTTCCGGCATTTTCCTGACTGCAAGTCATAGGGCCCAATGTACCAATTTCCTCTACGATACAAGGTTTTTTACCCAAATCTGCATAAAACGCCGTTTCGCTGGTAGGATGCATCAGGGTTCTAAGAGAGGTCAGGCTGCCCCGATAGCAATGAGGTACAAAATGCGGATAAGGATGGGTGGTTAACATATCGGTATGTTCTGCCTGGTCAAAGATTGTCCACGCATTCTCGGTACCCAAAGAATGCATACCGGACATCACCGGACGGGTAGGATCCGCTGCCCGAATCGCACTGGTGATAATGGCTGTCCAGGCAGAAGCCGCATCTCTGTTATTGGCTTTACCAATTCTGGAAAGACAATCCGTTTCGTTACCCATTTCCCATGCGACAATGGATTTTTGATGTTTGGAAGCACCAACAATACCACGAATTAAACGAATCTGGAAAAGAATGGTCATGGGGTCAGTATGCAGGTTTCTTTCTGCAAACATTGGAGGGGTGAACATTCTGCCACTCATCCAACCGGTTACCAAAGCCACAATCAATTGGAAGTCATATTTTTCTGCCAATTCACAAAATTGATTAAAGCGGTGGATCATGGTTTCATCCAGATAGTTTGGATTGGTGGGGAAAGT
>JAZPYU010000095.1:0-9715 GCA_045544295.1 Ructibacterium sp.
TCTTGTTAAATATTCGTAACTACCTTCGCCATTCAAATACGCTTTCACAACCTTTAATTTAAATTCAAAGCTGTATTTTGCCATGAAAAAACCGACCTCCCAATTGTTAGATTTTTGGTCTAACTTTTGGGGGTCGGCTCAAAATCCACTCGGTTTTTTGTTATCTGTTTGCGCCAAATGCCGGAGTTGCGGGAACCATTGTTTCAAAATTATCCCATACAAACACCTTGATAGAAACGATTTCGCCATCGTTCATTTTGGTTGTGGTATAACTACATTCTCCGGAGGCGGTAGGAACTGTGAATTCTTCCAGTTGAACCAGGGCGTTACGGCTATTATAACCCGCCACAATACCCATTTTATTCTCGTCCTCTTCTATGTTCACAAGAACCCGGAAGTTTCCTTTATAATTCATCGTTCCGTCCTTAGGTACACTGATTGCTGTCATACCATCGGTAATCAAAATCGGTTCTGTACCAGCAGGACCATACACATCAATGCTATCTACTGCGGTAGTATCACCAACACTCTCGATATAGAGGCCTGCGGTGCTGGTATTATCTGCAGTCAGTACTGCCGGAATTACCATATTCCAACTGCCCGCTCCACTTTCTTTGGTATAGAGGATGTACTGGTCTGGGGCGCTTCTGATAATCCGACATCCTAACCAACTTTCTGCCGTATTTACAACAAGTGCTTTGCTACCGTCACACAAACTTATCTTTGGAGAAGAAGCACTCTTCAATATGATGTCTGCATAACCGTCTACGGGAATCATCAAATCTTTGATGATAAATTTATCACCGCTATTCAAGTTCAGCACACCATCGGCAACGGAAGGGCTACCAACGGTTGTGTAGTTATCAATACCGCTTAATGTATCAAGACCTTCCTCGATATAATGATGGGTTCCGGCAAGGGCATAACGGCCAATGCTCTTCACGGTAAAGCCGGAGGTGGTCATATACCAAGTTTCACCGCTTACATTTTGGGTATCTGTACCAAGCACGGCTTGTAATACCAACTTCTTTGCAGTTACGTCTGCATTGATATTGGCAAAGGAAACTACTTTTTTATATTCCCCTGCATCGTTACGTTTTGCATATAAGTTATAACGGTTGTTGGTCTTCTTTAAGATTACATCATACCAATCATCAGCGTTCAAGGGGAAGTCCGCACAAGTCTCGCTTTCTCCCATAACATTGCTGACGCCTGTTCCTTCCGTTCCCGTTCCATACCAGAAATCACAACCCTTTACCACGAATCCGTCCTTAGAAAAACTGATGGTCGGTGCAACATGGTTGGTACCGTCTTCCAAAACAAACTGACCTTTGGAGGTTGCATTTTCTAACCGGAAAGTAATTTTGTAGGCACCTACTTCACCCAATTCGGTGTCTATGGTGTTATCGTTCATATCACCTTCTGACCAAGTATAGGCACCGATGGTTGTGGTACCGTCCGGGGCATTTGTATTCTTTTTAGAACCTGCACTGAGCACGATACCATCTACACTCATACCAACTGCCGGAGTTCCGGAACCAACAAAGGTCATAGACGAGCCGATATCACTGGTATAAGGAACGTCTGCTGTGGGGAAGTTTGCACTACCACCTTTTGCCTCTTGCAATGCGGCAAGACTCTGATAATCAGCGAAGGCGATGTTTTGCTTTAATGCAACTTTGCCCAAAACGTCCTCTTCCGTCAAAACGTCTTCCCATATACTCATCGCATACAAGGTTACGCCTGCCGCTGATGTACCGCCGGAAAGGGAAGCGATTTCACAATAGTTGCCGTCCTCGGGTGTTGCTACCTGAATGGTACCTGGATTGATATAAGAAGAAGCAGTTGCTTCCTTATAATAATAAGAAACAACATTGTCATTCAATACCAACAACATATCATAGTAAATACCAACTTCCAACGGTGCAGAACCATTGATAGAACGGTTTTCGGTTCTAAACACAATTCTTTGATTTCCGCCTTTATTATTGAAGACAACTTCTAAATCAGATTCCGCAGAGTCAAGCCGGAATGTCAACTTAACTGCGCCGGATTCCGGGATAACGCCACCAAACAAAGTAGATTTATAAATGGTGGGATCAGATGTGCCCGCTACCAATTTCAACCCTTCACCGGTTTGCACAGGGGATATATCCGCGGCTGTGATAGAAGAACTTTCCGTAAAACTACCGCCGCAGCCAGTTTCGATCTGTTCCCGACTCTTGCATTCAAAGATGTATTCCTGCACTTTTGCCATAGTACCCGTCACAGAACTTTCCGGCACGGTAGCCGCCGCTACTGCCACCAACATGGGAACACACATCATAACTACCAAAAAACACAGTGTTCCTGCCAGACATCTCTTTTTCATTGTACATTACTCCTTTCAAGTTGTATATGATGAAATACACCCTATCGTTTTACAAAGACTCCACCATTCTCACGATATCAAATATTTTTCTTATTATATCAAATATTTTTCTATTTTGCAACAAGAAAAAATCTTTTTTCATAAAATTTTAATACGTTTCCTATGATTTTAAAAATATTTGATATTTTTTAAAAAAATCTATTGACAAAAGATGTTTTCGTTGGTATAATATCAAAGTCGCTTTTTGATAGGCGGGTGTAGTTCAATGGTAGAATCTCAGCCTTCCAAGCTGATTGCGTGGGTTCGATTCCCATCACCCGCTCCAACGCATATGCGCCTGTAGCTCAGCTGGATAGAGCAACTGCCTTCTAAGCAGTGGGCCAGGGGTTCAAGTCCCTTCAGGCGCGCCAAGATATGGTGGGTATAGCTCAGTTGGCTAGAGCGCCAGATTGTGGCTCTGGAGGTCAAGGGTTCAATTCCCTTTATCCACCCCATTGATACTTTGGGCTGTCGTCAAGCGGTAAGACACAGCACTTTGACTGCTGCATTCGTAGGTTCGAATCCTGCCAGCCCAGCCATTTCTTTTTTACAATTGAATATGACCCATTAGCTCAGTTGGCAGAGCACTTGACTTTTAATCAAGGTGTCCGGAGTTCGAATCTCCGATGGGTCACCATGAAAAAAGACATCCGTTGGATGTCTTTTTTCAGTTATATTTGCCTTCGGCAAGTTATATTGCTGCGCAGTTTTATTTGGCTTACGCCAAGTGGTATTGTGCTTCGCACAGTTAAAGGGCAAATATAATATCACTTTTGCATTGCAAAAATATCACTCCAACGAAGTTGGAATATCACTAAAATAAATGCATCTATTATGTACGTGAAAGCCAGAAAAAAGGCTTGAAACCAACGGTTTCAAGCCTTTTTTCTGTATCCTCATTTTATTCCATTATTTTACCTTTTTCTTATCACGCACCCACATTGCCAGGAAGGTGGATAACAATAAAATTACGTGAGTTGCCAAATTTCCGTAGGCCCCTGCAAAGATATCATAGAAAATCCATACCAAAGAGTTTGCCGCATACAAAACCCGATAGTTTTTGGCATTGCTCTGGGCTACACTAAGTACAAAAAGCATTGCCGCCACCAAAGAAAATCCATCATACCAATGGGAAAAAGTGGAAAGGTTTACCGACAAAAAGGCAATGGCATAAATTACCACAAGCCAAGCAGGGACTTTCTTTTCTTTTACATCAAAAAAGTAGTTCACAAACACCTGCCCGCAAGCCACAGCACAAATACCTGCGCCACTATAACCACCAATCAAAAGATAACTAATGCCAACCAAGAGGTTCCCTAAAAAATTGAAAACCAGGATGGTTTGCATCTTCTTCCAAAAGGGTTCAAAAAAACCCAATACCGTTGCCGCCAAAGATAGTAAATAAGAAATTATTGTTGCCATAGTTATACTCCTTCTCCCGAAAAAGGCGGAATAAAACTTTCCTCTGCCGCTTCTCCCTCCTGTACGAAGGCATTCTCCACGCCTTTAGAAACTGCATATTCCACAACTTCTTCATATTCTTTTTCTTCTAATTTTCTGTTTAAGTTTTCGTATTTTAGCACGTTCACCGGTGTGTACTGGCTCATAATACTGAGATAAATGGCATCACCGTAACTTTCGTAAAGATAGCAAATCACCTGCTTGGATTCCTCTTTATGCCCCGGCAGAACCAAATGCCGAACCACCATACCCTTTTTGAGTATCCCTTTCCGGTCCATCACAATTTTGGGTTGTTGCCGAAACATTTCAGCAAGTGCCGCCTTGGCAACTTCCGGATAGTCCGGTGCGTGCGAGCAGCGGTTTGCGGTTTCCTTTTCTATATACTTAAAATCCGGCAGATAAACATCCACCAACCCGTCTAATTTTTGCAAGGTTTCCGGCAGTTCATAGCCACCTGAATTATAAACCACCGGCAAGGAAAGGCCTTTACCTTTTGCCTTTTCGAGAGCCTTTATAATATGTAACACATAATGGGTGGGTGTCACCAGATTGATATTTTCTGCACCTTTTTCTTCCAGTTCCAAAAAAATATCGCAAAGCCGGTCTTGGGTGATTACTTTCCCGGTTTTGGCGGTCTTGATTTCTTCGTTCTGGCAATAGATACAACCCATCGGGCAACCGGAAAAGAAGACCGTACCGGACCCGTTTTCCCCGGAAATACAAGGTTCTTCCCAAAAATGTAACGCCGCACGGGCAACTATGAGATTATTTGATGTATGGCAGTAACCCTTTTCCCCTGCTATACGATTGACGCCGCATCTGCGGGGACAGAGATTACAGTTTTTTAAATATTCTTCCATTTTACTTCTCCGCAACTGGGAAATAACCGTTATTTTTCCTCTTTGCGATACCGCGCAGGGGACACACCTACCAAGCGCTTAAACATATCTCCAAAATAGTTACTGCTGGAAAAACCGCAGGCATCGGAAATCTCCGTCACCGGTTTTGCGGTAGTGACAAGCATCTGTTTTGCCGCCTGAACCCGGGTCTGAATTAAATATTCTTTAAACCCAAACCCTGTTAGTTGCTTAAACCGCTTGGAAAAATAGGTCTTTTCCATAAACGCCATATTTGCCATTTCCTGCAAAGAAATTTCATTTGCGTAATTCTGGCTGATGTATTGCGCCACCGCCTGAATTTTATCCGCGCCTTCTTCCTTCTCTTGATTCTTGATTTTTCCATAGCGGATGGCATAGAGCAGAATATGTTCCAATAAATTTTTAATAAAAACCTTGGAAAGAGGTCCTTTTTGTATCTGTTCCCGCTCAATCCGATGTAAATCCTTCCGCACAATATCTGCATACTCTTCCGATAATTGAATACATCCGCTTTCTAAGAAACTAAGAAAATCCTCTCTGCCCACATCCCGAATCCATTCTTCAATATCACTTTCCCGGAAATATAACACATATCGTTCAAACCCCTCGCTTCCGGGTGCTGTGGTACGGTGCAAAGACCCTTTGGGAAGCACCACCAAATCTCCGGGCTGAACATCAAAGATTTTATTATCCAAAAAAAATCTTCGCTCACCCGAAAAAAGGAAATATATCTCGTGACAGGCGTGGGTATGCAATGCCGGCATATCAATGGCTTGATCCGATTTATCTCTTTCCATCCAGATTCCATTTTCTACATAGGGTAGCCGAAAATGTTTCATTCCTGTCACCTCCTTTTTGCACAGTATCGCATCAGTGAACGATTTGGATTCCACTGTTTTGTGAAGTTTGCCTGCCGCAAGGCAGCACTACACTTACGAAGTAAACTTCACTTGCCGCAGGCAAACTTAGTAATGATTTCATCTTTGATGAAATCATTATAGCATATCTCTTTTAGAAATGCAATATTTCTGTATAATTTGCAATAAAAACCCAAAAAAGCGGTAGAAATTACATAGTTTTTGTGGTATAATGTTATCATTCTGATAGAGAGGTGTTATGATGAAAGAAACTGTATTACAATTTGGTGAAGGCGGATTCCTGCGGGGGTTTACCGACTGGATGTTACAAATCTTAAAAGAGAATGGTCTTTTTGACGGAAGTGTTGTAGTAGTACAACCCATTGAAAACGGTCTTTGCGATATGCTGACCAATCAAAACTGTGTATATACCCACGTCTGCCGTGGCGTTGAGGGTGTGGATATTAAAAAAGTTGATGTCCTTTCCCGCTGTGTAAAACCCTATGACGATTTTGACAGTTATCTCGCCTTAGCAGAAAACCCTGATTTTCGTTTTATTATTTCCAATACTACGGAGGCGGGTATCTGTTTTTCTGACCAAGATAAAATCACAGATCGTCCAGCAAAAACATTCCCCGGGAAATTAACCCAATTACTCCATAAACGTTTTGAAAAGGGTCTTGCCGGCTTTGTCTTTCTCCCTTGTGAACTGATTGACAAAAACGGCGAAAACTTAAAACAATGTATCTTAAAGTATGCAGATTTATGGGACTTAGACGATGGCTTTAAAAACTGGGTTGAAAAAGAGAATATCTTCTGCAATACCTTGGTAGACCGGATTAACACCGGCTACCCCAAAGATGAAGTGATTGACGTAGATTTTGATGATAAACTCATCAATACCTCAGAATATTTCCATCTTTGGGTGATTGAGGGATATCCCCAACTGTTTGAGGAACTCCCCTTTGACCGTTGCGGTTTGAATGTAATCCTTACTGATAAATTAGAAGTTTATCGTACCCGAAAGGTCCGCATTTTAAACGGTGCGCACACCTCTTTGGTACCCTATGCACTTTTATCCGGTTTGGAAACGGTAAAGGATTGTATTGATAACGAAACCATGAAAAAGCACATTGAAACCTGTGTTTATGAGGAAATTATTCCTACCTTGGATTTGCCGGAGGAAGAATTAAAAGATTATGCCGATAATGTATTGACCCGTTTTGCCAATCCTTATATCCGGCACTATCTTTCTTCCATTGCCTTAAACTCTGTAAGTAAGTTTAAGGTACGGGTACTGCCCTCTATTCTGGAATACGAAAAGCGTTTTGGGAAACTCCCCCAAACCCTGCTTTTTGCCTTTGGTAAGTTGATTGATTTTTATCGCACCGATATGACCAATGACGACCCGGAGATTACCGCATTTATGAAGACAGCATCCGTAAAAGAAATTCTTGCAAACACTACCCTTTGGGACAAAGATTTATCCTATATGGAAGGGGAGATTAAAAAATATGTTAATCAATAAACTGGATAACGTAGAAATCAATTTAGAAAACGGACACAAATATGCTCTGATTGATATTTCAAAAGGTGAAAATATTATCAAGTATGGCCAGCCCATCGGCCACGCCACAGAGGATATCAAAAAAGGGGAACATATTCATTCCCATAACTTAAAAACCAATCTTTCCGGCAAGATGGAGTACACCTATGAACCTACCCCTTCCATAGTTTCTCCAGAAGAAAGCGACCTTACCTTTATGGGGTATCTTCGCGCCAATGGAGATGTGGGTATCCGGAATGATATCTGGATTATCAACACAGTGGGCTGTGTGAATAAAACGGCACAACTTCTGGCAGAGAAAACCGGTGCCAAATATTTCCCCCATCCTTTTGGTTGCTCCCAATTAGGAAACGATCAGGATATCACCCAAAAAATTTTAAAAGGCTTGGTCAAACACCCCAACGCCGGCGGCGTTCTGGTATTAGGCTTGGGCTGTGAGAACAATAACATCTCTCTGTTCCAAAAAATACTTGGCACTTGGGATGAAGACCGGGTAAAGTTCTTAAACACCCAGGATGTGGAAGATGAAATCGCTACCGGTATTTCCATCATTCAGGCATTGCAGGAAAATGCAAAGAAAGATCAGCGGGTTCCGATTCCTATCTCCCGGTTACGGGTAGGACTAAAATGCGGTGGCAGCGACGGATTTTCCGGCATTACTGCCAACCCTTTGGTGGGAAGATTTTGCGATAAACTTACCGCCTTTGGGGGCAGTTGTGTTTTGACCGAAGTCCCTGAAATGTTCGGCGCAGAACATCTTTTAATGAAGCGGGCAAAAAATCAGGAAGTTTTCACCAAAACGGTGAACCTGATTAACAATTTTAAAGATTACTATACCCGCCACAATCAGGTGATTTATGAAAACCCCTCCCCCGGGAACAAAGCAGGTGGTATTACCACCTTAGAAGAAAAATCTTTAGGCTGTATCCAAAAAGGCGGACTTTCTACTGTGGCAGATGTTTTGGATTATGGCGATACCCTGAAAGAAAACGGACTTTCTTTGCTAAATGGTCCGGGTAACGATATTGTCGCCGTAACCAATCTTGTGGCAGCAGGGGTACATTTGGTGCTCTTTACCACCGGCAGAGGCACCCCCCTTGGCGGACCTGTACCTACCATTAAGATTGCCACCAATGACCGCTTAGCCAAACACAAGGCAAACTGGATTGATTTTAATGCAGGACCTATGCTTTTGGGCGAAGATTTGACCGATGCATTGATTACCTATGTGTTATCCGTGGCAGGTGGGGAAGAAACCAAAAATGAGAAAAACGGATATCAGGAAATTTCTATTTTTAAGGATGGTGTTACCCTATGAGTTTTATCCACGATGATTTTATGTTGAAAAACGAGACTGCAAAAAAACTCTATCACGAGTTTGCCAAAGACCTGCCTATCATTGACTATCATTGTCATATTTCTCCTAAGATGATAGCAGAAAACTATCAGTTTAAAAATGCTTATGACCTCTTTTTGGGCGGTGACCACTATAAATGGCGTTTGATGCGTTCCAATGGCATTGACGAAAATTTCATCACCGGCGACGCCGATGATTTTGAAAAATGGTGTGCTTTTGCTAAGACGGTACCCATGATGATTGGAAACCCCATGTATCATTGGACCCATTTGGAATTAAAACGTTATTTTGACGTGGATGAAACCTTGTCCGAAAAGACCGCAAAAGCCATTTGGGATCAGGTCAATGCTTGTCTTAAAAAAGATGATTTTACCACTCACGGCTTAATCAAAAAGTCTAATGTAGAGGTTATCTGTACCACCGATAACCCTTATGATACCTTGGAATATCATAAACAGTTAAAGGATTTTTCTGCCAAAGTGATTCCGGCATTCCGTCCTGACCTTACAGAAATCAAAAGTGACATCACCGACCGGATGGACTACTTCCACCAGAATGGTTGCCGGCTTTCTGACCACGCCGTAGATGATATGAATGATGAAACCATTGAAAAACTCATTTTCTTAGGGGAACAATATGCCAAACGTGGTTGGGTAATGCAACTGCATATCGGTGCACTCAGAAACAACAACACCCGGATGTTTGAAAAGTTGGGTCCTGACACCGGCTTTGACTCTGTCAACGATTTTGAGATCGCCAAAGGGATTTCCTATCTTTTAAACCAATTAGAAAAGAAAGATATGCTGCCTAAAACCATTCTTTACACCCTAAACCCCAAAGACAACTATGTCCTTGGCACCATGCTGGGCAACTTCCAAAAAGCCCCTACCCCCGGAAAAATTCAGTTTGGTTCCGGTTGGTGGTTTAATGACCAGCGGGATGGTATGGAAAGCCAGATGAGAGCATTGGCTAACTTAGGTCTTCTCTCCCGTTTTGTGGGTATGCTCACTGACTCCCGTAGTTTTGTTTCCTATACCCGCCACGAATATTTCCGCCGGATTTTATGTAACTTAATGGGCAAATGGGTAGAAGATGGCGAGTTCCCGCAGGATTATGATTTACTGAAAGAAATCACCCAAGGCATCTGCTACTACAACGCAAAAAATTATTTTAATTTCTAAATAG
>JAZPYU010000096.1:0-4707 GCA_045544295.1 Ructibacterium sp.
GAACAAATTGTTAACATTTTCGTTTTTTAAAAAATAAGGCTGAAAAAAGGTTGATTTTTCTGGCTTTTTATCCCCGAAAATAAGGAGGTTTTTATGAAATAGGTTTTGACAAACAATAAAATATCTGTTATACTATATAGGAAGAAACTACATTGTGTAGTGCTTTGGAAAGGATGAGTGATTTTGGATATACTGCCTTCGCAATCGTTAATGCTATTATTGGGGATGATTTTGCTTTGGAGTTTTTTGACTGCCCTTGCAAAAGAAGCGGCCATTGCGATTAATGATAAGAAACTGGAACAGTTGGCTGAAGAAAATCAAAAAGCAGCATGTCTGCATCAATATTTAGAGAATAATTCTACCGGCTTTATCGGCGCTATGGAATTGATTTCTTATGCACAGGCTTGTTTATTCGCCGTGCTTTTGGCGTTGGGGTTTGCAGAAAGAATGGTAGCAAAATTTGGCAATCTTGGAATTGTTACGGCATATACACTGGCGGTGTTGCTTTTTACTGCGGTTGCAGTTTTTTTCTACTTAATATTTTGGAAGCAACTTCCGCAGCGATTTGCGGCAAAGTTTGGTGAGAAGGTTGCAGTTACCTTTGCCTATTACAGTATTGTTATGACTACAATCGGTAAACCGCTTCTGTGGTTTCCGACCGTAGTTTCCAACTTGATTGCCCGTTTTTTTGGTATCAAACCCCATGACATGGAAGAAGAAATTACCGAAGAAGAAATCCGGATGCTGGTAGATATCGGTTCAGAAAGCGGCGCCATTGACGATGATGAAAAAGAAATGATTCATAATATATTTGAAATGGATGATAAGCCGGTTAAGGATATTATGACCCACCGGACAGAAGTTTGCCTTTTGTGGAAAGAAGATAGTATCGAGGATTGGCAAAAATATATTGATGAAACGGCGCATACCCGTTATCCGGTTTGCGATGAAGAAATTGATAACGTAATCGGAACAGTGAATAGTCGGGATTTTTATCGGTTCTTATTAAATGGCGGCAAGCAGGAAGAAATTGAAAGCATTTTCCGGAAACCGCATTTTGTGCCGGAGAGTATGAAAGCGGACGAACTTTTCTCCCGGATGCAGGAAGAAAACACCCATATGGTTGTGGTAATGGATGAGTATGGCGGTTTTCAGGGAGTAGTAACTCAAAAAGATTTGCTGGAAGAAATCGTTGGGGAACTTTATAGCGAGGACGAAGAACCGGAACAAGAACAAGATATTGTTTTGATTGGAGAAAATGTTTGGAAAATTCGCGGTTCTGCTGAAATCGAAGATGTAGAAGAAGCGCTGGAAATTTCCATTCCCGAGGGAGATTATCAAACCTTTGCAGGCTTAATTCTGGATGCGATTGAAACCTTGCCGGAAGACGGAGAAACGGTGAAAACGCAAATCCAAAATATGCAGATTCAGGTGACGTCGGTAGCAGAACATCGGATAGAAGAAACGGTGGTTTGTTTGCAAGAAGAGCAGACGGAAGAAGAATAAAAACACGCCGCAACCTTTGGGTGCGGCGTTATGACATATGAGGTGACAAAAATGAAGACAGGCCTGGTATTAGAGGGTGGCGCTATGCGGGGAATGTTCACCGCCGGCGTTTTAGATGTGTTTATGGAACATAATATTACCTTTGACGGATTGGTTGGTGTCTCTGCCGGTGCGGCATTTGGTTGCAGTTACAAGTCCCGGCAACTTGGCAGAACCATTCGTTATAATAAAAAATACTGTACCGATAAACGATATTGCAGTTTGTGGTCATTGATTACAACCGGAGATATGTATGGTGTAGATTTTTGCTATCGGGAACTTCCGGAGGTATTAGATGTTTTTGATAACGATGCCTTTGATGGAAATCCTATGGAATTTCATATTGTGGCTTGTGATGTGGAAACCGGAAAACCGATCTATAAAATATGTAACAAAGCAAGCGAAGGCCTTATCCATTGGCTTCAGGCTTCGGCGTCTATGCCTTTGGTTTCTAAGGTTGTAGAGATTGGCGGGTATAAACTTTTAGATGGTGGCATCTGTGATTCTATTCCTCTTCGGTATTTTGAAGAAAAGGGGTTTGACAGAAATATCGTTATCCTTACCCAACCGGAAGATTATCGGAAAAAGCCAAACAAGGCAATGCCTTTGATAAAACTGTTTTTAAAGAATTATCCCAAGGTGATTGAGGCAATGGCAAATCGGCACCTGATGTATAACGGTCAGGCGGAATATGTATCAAAGAGGGAAAAAACAGGCGAAATTTTGGTTCTGCGTCCGGAGAAAAAATTGGACCTTTTTCGGACAGAAAAAAATCCGGATAAGTTACAGGCAGCCTATGATATCGGTAGGGAAACAGCACTTTCCCGGTTGGCAGAAATCAAAGAATTTTTAAATCAGGAATAGAAGAAGTATTATGATTCAAACAAATTAGACTAAGCGAGGTGGAACTATGGAAACCCGTGTGGCTATGATTAGTATTATTGTAGAAAATCCTGATTCTGTGGCAGAGGTGAATGACCTTTTGCATCATTACAGCGAATGGATTATTGGTCGGATGGGGATTCCCTATCGGCAAAAAAATGTAAATATTATTAGTGTTGCTGTGGATGCACCACAGGATACCATCAATGCTTTGACTGGAAGTCTTGGTAAGTTAGAGGGGGTTAATGCCAAGGCGGCGTATGCTAAGGTATAGAATGAATACAATCTAAGAAGAAAGACAGGAGTCTGACTTTAAAGAAAGGATGAAATATATGACACAATATAACCCAAAATCATTAAAAGCAGAGGAATTCATCAACCATGAGGAAATCCTTGAAACTTTGCGTTATGCAGAGGAAAACAAAAATAATGTAGAATTGATTGATAGCCTTTTGGAAAAGGCAAGACCCAAAAAGACAGAAGAAGGATATCATTGTACAGGTCTTAACCATAGAGAAGCCTCGGTGCTTCTTGCCTGTGAAATTCCGGAAAAGAATGAGGAAATTTTCCGTCTTGCTGAAGAAATCAAGATGGCTTTTTACGGCAACCGCATTGTGATGTTTGCGCCCCTTTATCTTTCTAACTATTGTGTGAATGGTTGTGTGTACTGTCCTTATCACGCCAAAAATAAAACCATTCCCAGAAAGAAACTGACCCAGGAGGAGGTTAAGGCAGAGGTAATTGCCTTGCAGGATATGGGTCATAAACGTCTTGCTATTGAGGCGGGTGAAGACCCGGTAAATAATCCCATTGAATATATCTTGGAATGTATCAAGACGATTTATAGTGTTCACCATAAAAATGGTGATATTCGCCGTGTAAACGTGAATATTGCGGCTACAACGGTAGAAAATTATCGCAAACTAAAAGATGCCGGTATCGGCACCTACATTCTTTTCCAGGAAACCTATCATAAAGAAAGTTATGAAACCCTGCATCCCACCGGCCCCAAGCATAATTATGCTTATCATACCGAGGCAATGGACAGAGCCATGGAAGGCGGTATTGATGATGTAGGACTTGGCGTTCTCTTTGGCTTGGAACTTTATCGCTATGAATTTGCAGGTCTTTTGATGCACGCAGAACATTTAGAAGCGGTGCATGGGGTTGGTCCCCATACTATTTCGGTACCCAGAATTAAAAAGGCAGACGATATTGACCCCTCTGTATTTGATAATGGTATCTCGGATGAAATCTTCACCAAACTGATTGCTTGTATCCGTCTGGCTGTTCCTTATACCGGTATGATTATCTCTACCAGAGAATCAGAAGAAGTAAGAAGAAAGGCGTTGCAGGTGGGTATTTCCCAAATCAGCGGTGCATCCAGAACCTCCGTTGGCGGTTATACCGAGGAAGTGCGACCCACCGATACCGAGCAGTTTGATGTATCCGACCAAAGAACCTTGGACGAAGTGGTAAAATGGTTGATGGAAATGGGATTTATTCCGTCCTTTTGTACTGCTTGTTACCGGGAGGGCAGAACCGGTGACCGGTTTATGAGCCTTTGTAAAAGCGGACAAATTTTAAACTGTTGTCACCCCAATGCCTTGATGACCTTATCGGAATTCTTAGAGGATTACGCCAGTGAGGAAACCAAAAAGGTTGGGTATAAGATGATAGAAGAGGAACTGACCAAAATTCCCAAAGAAAAAGTCCGTGGTATCGCAGAACAGAATATCTGCGATATCAAAAATTCCAACCGCAGAGATTTTCGATTTTAATATGTTATGGACGGATAATATCCGTCCATAATTTGTACGTAGGGGCGGATATTATCCGCCCGCAGACATATAGATAGATTAATGAAATGCGAGTACGTAGGGGCGGATATCATCCGCCCGCAGAGGCGAAGGTGGTTTTATGGAATATCCAAAACGAAAACCAAATCGGTTAAAGGATTATGATTATTCCAAAGATGGAGCATATTTTTTAACTATATGCACCAAAGAAAAAGAAACAATTTTATCAGAACTTTTTGTCGGTGATTTCCTTGCAGGGGCGGATATCATCCGCCCAAAATTAACCCAATATGGTATCATTGTTGACAAGGCTATTCAGTCAATTCCATTACATTATCACAATATAAAAATTGATAAATATGTGATTATGCCTGACCATGTCCATATGATTTTAACCATATCTAATGATGAATTAACCGGGCGGATATTATCCGCCCCTACGACAACAATTGCCACTGTGATTGGACAAATGAAGCGATGG
>JAZPYU010000097.1:0-11423 GCA_045544295.1 Ructibacterium sp.
TTGGCCTCCGACTTATTTCCAAAACCCAGCTCCTACTGCAATAGATTATGGGTATACAGGATATACCGATTATTTTTTGAGAACAACGATACATGGTAGAAGCGTAGTTCTCGTAGGACATTAAAAAAAGGAAAGCATTGAAAGGAGAGCAACGCTCTCCTTTTTTATTTAAAAGATTGAAATTATAATTAGAACGGTTTACCCGTATGCGTATATCGTGTACGGGTAAACCGTTATGTTATAGTTTTTATGAATATGTTGCAAAAATTTTCGGTTATGTTATAACAAATTATAAAATAAAGGTGCCTATAAATAAATTTGATTTAAGCATAGGTGGTTAAAGTTGTAATTGTGACCATTTTTCATTATATAAAATCAATTTCTATGCGAAATCCCAACAAAAAGATTCTTCCACAGAAAATAAAGTTATAGGAGAGGAAAGCGGAATTTGACAAAAGAAATTGCCTTTGGTATAATAAATAAAATAAGAACATAAAAGAGGAACGGTTATGATCATTAAAGAGTCTGCGGAAAACTATCTGGAAGCCATCTTGGTCATTCAAAAGAAAAAAGGCTATGTGCGCAGTATTGATATTGCCAATGAATTAGGATTCAGTAAACCCAGCGTTTCGGTGGCGATGAAAAACTTCCGGGAAGCAAAGTATATAAAGACCGATGAGGAGGGGTTTATTACCCTGACCGAAAAGGGAAAAAAGATTGCAGAGGATGTCTATGGCAGGCACCAACTGATTGCAGAAATTTTGATTTCCCTTGGCGTGGACGAGGAGACCGCTTATGAGGACAGTTGCAAGATAGAACACAGTTTAAGTCAGCAGACTTTTACCAAAATTAAAGAATTTTATGGAAATTTCAAAAAAAATCACAAATAAAACCGGCATCCGCCGGTTTTATTTGTATAAAAAAATAAGTGAAAACCCTTGACAAAATGGGGGGAATCTTATATAATGGGTTCTGTAAAGCGACATTGCTTTACACAGATGACCTTATCGGGGTGAGGAAGTATGGAAAAGAATGTTGAGATTGGTTTATTATTTTCCATCTACCGGAATATGTTGACCAAACGACAGGCAGAGTGTGTAGACCTTTATTATAATGAGGATTTATCCCTGGCGGAGATTGGGGAGCATTTGGGTATTACCAGACAAGGTGTCCGGGATAATATCAAACGTGCGGAACACGCTTTGTTTGATGTGGAGGCACGGCTTGGCTTGGCACAGCGTTTTTTAGGGATTAAGTCAAAACTGGAGTATGTTGACGGGATTATCCGGGAGATAGAACAGTCTCCGAATATTCGCTTTCTGTCCGATGATATCAAAAGGCAAATCAACAAAATGCTTGTCATGATTGGCGAGATGAATGAGGACCTGTAATATTAGATGGAGGTGTCGCAATGGCTTTTGAGAGTTTGACCGATAAATTGCAGAATACCTTCCGTAAGTTAAAAGGAAAAGGGAAGGTCAGCGAAAAAGATTTAAAGGACGCCATGCGGGAGGTAAAACTTGCGCTTTTAGAGGCGGACGTTCATTTTAAAGTCGTTAAAGATTTTGTAAAACAAGTAACCGAGCGTGCTTCTGGTGCGGAGGTGATGGAATCTCTGACTCCGGCACAACAGGTAATTAAGATAGTGAATGAAGAACTGGTTGCCCTGATGGGCGGTACGGAGCAGAAAATCAATATTTCCTCCAAACCCCCTACCGTCATTATGATGGCGGGTTTGCAGGGTGCCGGTAAAACCACCACGGCAGCAAAACTTGGCGGATTGCTCAAGAAACAAGGAAAACGCCCTTTGCTTTGTGCCTGTGATGTTTATCGGCCTGCGGCGGTAAAACAGTTGCAGGTAGTTGGTGAAAAACTGGAACTTCCGGTGTTTGCCATGGAGGGCAGTACCGATGCGGTAGGAATTGCCAAGGCAGGTCTTGCTCACGCCAATGCCCACGCCAATGATGTTTTTATCATTGATACTGCCGGCAGACTTCACATTGATGAAGTGTTGATGAATGAGTTGAAAGAAATTTCCTCTGCAGTCAACCCTACGGAAATTCTTTTAACGGTGGATGCGATGACCGGTCAGGATGCGGTCAATGTAGCGGAAGCCTTTAACAGAGAGTTGGAAATCAGCGGTGTGGTACTGACCAAATTAGATGGTGACACCCGTGGCGGTGCGGCTTTATCTGTAAGGGCAGTGACCCAAAAACCCATTAAATTCTGCGGTATGGGTGAAAAACTTACCGATTTGGAGGTATTCCATCCGGATAGAATGGCATCCAGAATTTTGGGTATGGGCGATATGCTGAGCCTGATTGAAAAGGCGGAACAAGCCTTGGATATGAAAAAGGCGGAGGAACTGGAAAAGAAGCTTCGCAGTCAGCAGTTCACCTTTGGGGACTTTTTGGACCAGATGGAACAAATGAGGAATATGGGGCCTATCCAGAATATTTTGGGTATGCTTCCCGGTATGAACGCCAAAGCCCTTAAAAATGTAGATATTGACGAGAAAAGAATGGGCAGGGTTGAGGCGATTGTTCGGTCTATGACCCCGCGGGAGAGGGAACTTCAGGATAAACTGACGCCCTCCCGCAAAGAGAGAATTGCCAAAGGCAGCGGTACCAGTATGGCGGAAGTGAATGCGCTGGTCAAACAATTTGAGCAGATGCAGAAGATGATGAAGCAACTTTCCGGCGGATTTGGCAAAAAGATGAAGCGCCGTGGCGGTTTCCCCGGTGGCTTTCCCGGCGGGTTTCCGGGATTTTAGTTGAAAAGTAATTAGGGCATTGCCCATAAACAATAATTTTACAAATTTTTTGGAGGTAATTGAAAATGGCAGTTAAAATTCGTTTAAAGAGAATGGGTGCAAAGAGAGCACCGTTTTACCGTGTAGTTGTTGCGGATTCCAGATATCCCAGAGACGGCCGGTTCATTGAACAGGTTGGTACTTACAACCCCATGACCGATCCTTCTACCACCGAATTTGATGCAGAAAAAGTACAAAAGTGGATCAAGAACGGTGCACAACCTACTGACACGGTAAAGCGCCTGTTAAAAGAAAAGGGCATTATCTAATCTTGGGATTGGAGGAATCATCATGCAGGAACTTTTAGAGTTTATTGCAAAGTCTATGGTAACCAATCCGGATGCGGTGACAGTTACTGTGACAGAAAAAGAAAAGGCTACTGTGTTACAACTCCATGTTGCAGAAGAAGATATGGGTAAAGTAATTGGTAAGCAGGGACGGATTGCCAAAGCGATTCGGACCGTAATGAAAGCCGCAGTTGGCGGTAACGGCAAGAAAGTCGTTGTAGATATTGAATAAAAAAAGGGCGTGCTTTTGCGCGCCCTTTTTCATAGGGAGAAGAAAGAATGAACAAGTTGTTAGAGTTGGGAAAGGTAGTAAATACCCACGGAATCCGGGGCGAAATTAAGATTCAGCCCTGGTGTGACGATCCGGCGATTTTTGATGAATTAGAATATATTTATATTGACGGAAAACGGTTTGATATGTTAAGAAGCCGGATTCATAAAAACTGTGTCATTGCAGCGGTGGAGGGAATCTGTAATATCGACGAGGCAGAAACCCTGCGAGGTGGTATTGTAACGGTGGAAAGAGAGGTGCTGGGCGAATTGCCGGAGGGCACTTATTATATTGCGGATTTGGAAGGCTTATTGGTAAAAACCATAGACGGCAAAGAGTTGGGCAGAATTGCTGAGGTTATGAAGACCGGCAGTAACGATGTGTATATTTTAGACACGAAAAAGCCGATTTTAATTCCTGTGATTGACCAAGTGGTCAAGGAAGTGAATATCGAAGGTGGATATGTTCTGGTAGAACTGATGAAGGGACTGATAGACTGATGCGGATTGATATCTTAACCTTGTTCCCGGAGATGTTTGAGGCGGTGCTGGATCATAGCATCATCGGACGAGCCAAGGAAAAAGGAATTTTAGATTTAAATTATGTACAGATTCGGGATTTTGCCTTTAATAAGCATCGGCAGGTTGATGATTACCCTTATGGAGGCGGTGCCGGTATGGTGATGCAACCGGAACCCATTTATCTGGCGTATCAGAGCGTTTGTGAGGGGCTTTCTTATAAGCCTAAAACCATTTATCTGTCTCCCCAAGGAAAAACCTTCCGTCAGGGGACGGCAAAAAAACTTGCGAAAGAAGAGCATCTGGTTCTTCTCTGCGGGCATTATGAAGGGGTAGACCAAAGAATTTTAGACGAAATCGTGGATATGGAAATTTCTTTGGGAGATTTTGTATTAACCGGCGGAGAACTTGCGGCGATGGCGGTGGTGGATGCTACGGCACGGCTGATTCCCGGGGTTTTGAAAAGTGAAGAGGCGTTCTCGGAAGAATCCCATTTTTCCGGGCTTTTGGAGTATCCGCAATATACCAGACCAGAGGAGTGGCATGGCAAAAAAGTGCCGGAGATTCTGCTCAGCGGCCATCATAAAAATATTGAAAACTGGAAGAGGGAAATGTCCATCAAAACCACGTTTCAGAAAAGGCGGGGGATGCTTTTAAAGGCAAACCTCAGCGAAAAAGAGAAAAATCTGGTGGAAGAACTCAAAAAAAACGAAAACTTGTGAAAACATAGTTGTAATTCCGAAGGAATTATGTTATACTAAAAATAACTATAAATTTCTTTAATATATAAAGCGATGCAAAAGATACCAGAATAAGAAAGGCAGTGAAAGTCCATGAAATGTCCAAAATGCCAAAAAAATATTCCGGACAATGCAAAAAACTGTCCCTACTGTCGGAAAGAGTTTGTTGACAGAACCGGCTCTTATGATTTTTCCGCACAGGAAACCGGCCGGTTTGCTACGGTAGATCCCAGCAAGGATAGTTATGATTTTGATCTGCAATATACCTTGACTTTTAAAGATGCAGGGGAAATCCGGCAGACCATTGCAGATATGGATCTCTCTATCGGGAAGGAAAATCAGTCTGATATCCTTTCTGCTAACAAAAAACCTCAGGTAGAACGTTATAAACCGGAACACCGGCAACGTTCCCAAGAGGAGATGGAAGAAGCGGCACAACGTGCGGCACTCCGTCGGGAACGTCGGAAAAACGGCGGGAAAACCGGAGGCCATCGGGTATCCATAGAGAGAATCAGCCGGAGAGATAAAGAAAAGGCAGCAGCCCTTCGGGCGGCAAGAGCCAGAAGACCGGTTTCCAATAAAAATAATATGAGAAACCGTCGGTTGGTTTTTGGTTCTGTGGTAGCAGTTTTGGTCGTTGCCCTGATTATTGGAACCATCAATCTCTTTGCCGGTATGGCAAGTGGCGGAGATATCAAGTACCCCACCATTTACACCAAGAATAATCAACTCTTTATGCACTATGGGAAAAAGGCACAGTTGATCAGCACCAATCTGGTGGCTGCCGAAGCACCGGCAACTGCCAATGAAATGAATGCTTCCAAGAAAAAGTTGACAGACCCCAAGGTGTATCGGTTTGAAAACCCCAACGAAAAGGGTTTGATTAACATATCCGGTGACGGTCAGTACACTTACTTCTTAGAGAATATGGATATGAATAGCGGCCGGGGTGACTTGATTTATTATCAGAATGGTTCTCCCAGAACCCGGACTTTGGTTTCGATTTCTGCTTTTTACAAGATTGTAGTTGCCAAGGACGGCAAAGGGGTACTCTTCCTCAGAAAGACCGATGACAGCGGTA
This sequence comes from Ructibacterium sp., assembly GCA_045544295.1. Classification (GTDB taxonomy): domain Bacteria; phylum Bacillota; class Clostridia; order Monoglobales; family Monoglobaceae; genus Ructibacterium. The sequence goes on from JAZPYU010000097.1 coordinate 5,710, forward strand.
ACCATGGCGAACTTTGTTATTGGACACCCTCTTTGGATGAACCAATTTCCTTAGAGCAGGATATCTGCAGCGGAAACTTCCTTTTTGCTCAGGATGGTACTAAGGCGCTGTATATCAAAAACTTCAATCCGGACGTTCATACCGGTGATTTATGCCTTCGTACTTTTGGGAAAGATGCTTCCAAAGAAAGCCGCCAACTGGATGAAAAGGTTGCCTTTGTCTTTGGTACAACCCCCAAGAGTGACACCTATCTTTATGCAAAGAATTACAGCACAGAAAAAGGAACCTATGACCTTTATTCTTTGAAAGAACCGGGCAATCCCACCGTACGTGCGGAAAAGGCTTTCCTGGCACCTGTGATTTTAGAAAAATCCGAATGTATCTACGCATACAGCGACTATAAAGATAACTTCCAGACGGTAAGTTATCTGGATATGGCATCCGGGACCGGTAATGTAGTAGCAGATGAAGTTACCCGGATTGAACGGGTTCGTAACGATGAGGGTGCTATCATTTACAGCAAGAGTTATCGGGAAACCAATAAGAGTGACTATTATATGGCAGCAGCAACCGAGAATGCTTCTCAAAAAGTTGCCAATGCGGTTTTGAATTTGAAAGAAGCAACCCGTCATCGTTGTCAGTTTGACATCAGTGATGATTTCTCCAGAGCAGCCTATATCGGTGCCTATGACGAAGAAGAGGGCAAGGGCGCTTTGATGACCATGAGCATTGTGAATGGTTACGTAGGTTCTGAAAAGAGAATTGCAGATGACGCCTATGGTTGTGACGTATCCAGTGACGGTGCGGTGGTTCGCTTTGCATCCGGCTTTAATATGGATTTGAACACCGTAAAACTGATGGCTTACAGCAATTCTAACATCGTAGACTTGGCCGAAGATGTTTGTGCAGGCGCATTTACCTATGACCCTGCGGGGCAGATAATGGCTTATGCCACCGATGTAAAATCTGCACCCATCAATTCCGGTAACATTTATAGTGTTACTGCCAAAGGTAAGAAACGGAAAATTCGTGAAGGAGCAAGTTCTTACGGCTTGATGAAAGATGGACGGATCCTTCTTTTGATTCGGGATGGCGAAGGGGAAAACCCCGGTGTGAAGATGTACTCCTGTAATGAAAAAGGCGGAAACATGATTCTGATGGATGAAGGCGTTTCCAACCTTCTCTTCTACTAAAATGAAAAAAATTGGAATTATGGGGGGGACTTTTGATCCTCCCCATATCGGACATTTTGCCATAGCAAAGTATGTAAAAAGGGCTATGGCATTGGATGAAATATGGTTTTTGCCTACCGGCGGGATTACCTATAAAGAAAGTGATGGCTTGTCAAGCCCTGAAAACCGGCTGGAAATGGTTCGGCTTTTGGTGGCAGATGAACCGGATTTTCGGGTGGAGTCCATGGAAGCGGAAAGTGGGAAAAACAGTTATACTTTTGAGACTTTGGAAGCCCTGAGAAAAAAATTTCCGGAAGATGAGTTTGTATTTATCGTAGGGGCAGATTCTCTGGATTATATGGATAAGTGGCGGGAACCGGAACGGATTTTTAGAAACTGTACCGTTGCCGCAGTAAACCGAGAGGGTTTTTCATCCCAACAATGTGAAGAAAAAAAGAAGATGCTGGAAGAAAAATACCACGGAGAAATTCGGTTGATTACTATGCCGGCAGTAGATGTTTCTTCCACACAAATACGCCGGATGGTTGCAAAAGGCGAGAGTATTAAAGAATTTGTTCATAAGGATGTTTTAACCTATATCAAGGAAGAAAGATTATATCAGAATCCGTAACAGAGGGAGGAGACAGACTTGCTGGAACATGAAAAAATAAAAAGTATGTTGGAACAATGTTTGAGCGAGCGCAGACTCCGGCATTCCTATGGGGTTGCGGAAGAGGCATATCGGTTGGCAAAACATTATGGTGCTGATGCGGAAAAAGCCTATCTGGCAGGATTGCTTCACGATTGTGCCAAAGAAATTCCGCCGGAGGAATCTCTGCGTTTGCTCCGTGAGGAATATGGGATTATGCCGGATGCTATGTCTGTGCAGATGCCACGGCTTCTGCATGGTGCATTGGGCGCTTGTATGGCCCAAAGTAAATTTGAAATTTACGACCCGGAAATTTTAGATGCCATCCGTTATCATACCACGGGTAAGGCAAATATGAGTTTGTTTTCCAAGATTATCTATATTGCAGACTATATTGAACCTACCCGGGACTATGAAGATGTGGACATACTTCGGGAGATGACCTACCGCTCCCTTGACGATGCCATTATTTTCGGGATTGACTATACCATACGGGATTTATTGGAAAAAAGACGAACGGTGCATCCGGATACGGTGCATTGCCGGAATGATTTATTGGTTCATAAAAACGCCGAAGCCGACGCGAGAAAGGAGCCCTTATGAAGATAAAATCTCCTGTCAGATTGGTTATTCTTATTGTTGCTCTTCTTGTGATTGTATGGATGTTTTATAATTTTTTTGTTGCCCTGCAAACCGGTGAGACCTTTAGTTTTTGGGGAAACGGCAGTAGCAAAAAAGGCCCGGAAACCTTTGTGGTGGCAGGTGTGGATGAGGGCGGATATCGCACCGATTTGATTTTGTTGTGCCAGATTAACCGCAAGGACAATGAGGTTCATATTCTGCAGATACCAAGAGACACCAAAGTCACTAACCGGCGGAATGATAAAAAAATCAATTCTGCTTATTATTCCGGTTTTGATGTACTGAGTAAAGAAATCGCTCAGGTGACCGGAGTGACACCGGAGCATTATGCTATGGTGAATTTTTCCGGGTTCCGTGATATTGTGAATGCAGTTGGCGGTGTTACCATTAACATTCCTTTTGATATGAAGTATGAAGACCCCACCCAGGATTTGGTGATTGATCTCAAACAGGGAAGACGGCGTTTAAATGGTAAAAAAGCCGAGATGTATATGCGCTATCGTAAGGGAAATGACGGTAACGGTTATGCAGACGGAGATATGGGCAGACTTTCTGCACAGCAGGAACTGTATGGTGCGGTGGCTGACAAATTGCTATCGCCCATAGGAATTCTTCGGGCACCGGCAGTGTTCTTTGCCATTAAATCCAATACCGAAACAGACTACAATGCCGGTGAAGTTATAGGCCTGATGCGGGATGTATTAAAGGCAGGCAAAAAGAACATTTACATCCATTCCCTGCCCGGTAGCGGTAGACATATCGGCGGTGGTTCCTATTTTGTTCCGGATAAAAACGGGACAACGAAACTGATGCAAGAAAATTTCATTTTGGATAACGAACAGTAAGGAGTTTTTTATGGCATTTGATAATCAGACAGTAATTAAAATTTTCCGGACATTAGATATGAAAAAGGCAAAGGATATTGTGGTGATGGACGTCAGTGAATTGACCACCATGGCAGATTACTTTGTGATAGCCACCGGCGGTTCGGACCGGCAGGTCAAAGCCCTTTGTGACCATGTAGAAGAAGAAATGGCAAAAGAAGGAAAGTTCCCTGTAAACAAAGAGGGGTATCGTAATGGTGACTGGGTTCTTTTGGGATATGACGAAGCCATCGTCCATATCTTCCAAAGTGAAACCAGAGATTTTTATGATTTGGAAAGAATCTGGAAAGACGCAGGTTATGTGGATATGTCTGCAGAAAAGACCGAAGACTAAGAACTATACAAATGGAGGCGATTCCAATGAAATATCAATGTAAGGAAATCGAAGAAAAATGGCAGAAACGTTGGGAAGAGGAGGGTGCATTCCGGATTTTAGAAGAAACCGGAAAGCCTAAGTATTATGCTTTGGAAATGTTCCCCTACCCGTCCGGTAATCTGCATATGGGTCACGTGCGGAACTATTCTATTGGTGACGTGGTGGCACGTTATAAAAAGATGCAGGGATTTCACGTTCTGCATCCTATGGGCTGGGACTCTTTCGGCCTGCCGGCAGAAAATGCGGCGATTAAAAATGGTACTCCCCCAGCAGACTGGACCTGGTCCAATATTGACAATATGCGGGAACAGTTAAAGAGACTTGGTTTTAGTTATGACTGGGAGCGGGAAGTTGCAACCGCAAAGCCGGACTATTATAAGTTCACCCAATGGATGTTCTTACAACTGTATAAAAATGGTCTTGCTTATAAGAAAAAGTCTTTTGTCAACTGGTGTCCCTCTTGCCAGACGGTACTTGCTAATGAGCAGGTGGTAAATGGCAAGTGTGAACGTTGTAAGAGTGAAGTCGGTAAGAAAGACTTGGAACAATGGTTCTTTAAAATTACCGATTATGCACAAAGACTCTTAGATGATATTGATAAACTTAGCGGTTGGCCGGACAAAGTAAAGTCTATGCAGGCCAACTGGATTGGCAGGTCCGAGGGCGCCGAGATGGAATTTAAACTGGACGGCAACGATGAGAAATTAACGGTGTTCACCACCAGACCGGATACCATCTATGGTGTATCTTATATGGTAATTGCTCCGGAACATCCCATTGTAGAAAAACTGATTGCCGGCAAACCTCAGGAAGCGGCTTGTCGTGCCTTTATTGCAAAGGTACACGGACAAAGTGAGATTGAACGTTCTTCTACCGACACGGAAAAAGAGGGTGAATTCACCGGTTGTTATATGATTAACCCCTTTACTGAGGAGAAGATTCCGCTCTACTTAGCAAACTATGTATTTTTGGATTATGGTACCGGTATCGTTATGGGCGTTCCGGCACACGACCAAAGAGACTTTGACTTTGCAAAGAAATATAATCTGCCCATCCGGATTGTGGTACAGCCGGATGGTCAGAATATGAAATCCGATGAAATGACCGAAGCCTTTGCGGCAGAGGGTATTATGGAAAATTCCGGCATTTTTGACGGGCTTAATAATCAAGATGCCCTCAAAAAGATGATTGACTATGCAGAAGAAAAAGGCATCGGCAGAAGAAAGGTAAACTTCCGTCTCCGTGACTGGTTGATTTCCCGTCAAAGATACTGGGGTGCACCTATCCCGGTGGTTTATTGTGAGAAGTGCGGAACGGTAGAAATTTCGGAAGAACAACTGCCGGTTCTGCTGCCGGAAAATGTAAAGTTCACCGGTCAGGGCAAATCTCCCCTGAGCGAATGTCCGGAGTTTGTGAATACCACCTGCCCCAAGTGTGGTGGCCCTGCCCAGCGGGAAACCGATACTATGGACACCTTTGTTTGTTCCTCCTGGTATTTCCTCCGTTATACTGACCCGCATAATACCGAGATGCCTTTCTCCAAGGAAAAGGCAGACTACTGGATGAATGTAGACCAGTACATCGGCGGTGTGGAACACGCGATTTTACACTTGCTCTATGCAAGATTTTTCACCAAAGCCCTTCACGACTTTGGTTACCTCTCCTGTGAGGAACCGTTTGCCAATCTGCTGACTCAGGGTATGGTGTTAAAAGATGGCAGTAAGATGTCCAAGTCTGTGGGTAACGTAGTCAGCCCCGACGAAATTATCGAAAAATACGGTGCAGATACCGCCCGTCTCTTTATCTTATTTGCGGCACCGCCGGAACGTGACCTTGACTGGAATGATACCGCAGTAGAGGGTGCATACCGGTTCTTAAACCGTGTATGGCGTGCTGTAGAAGAACTGAACCCTTATTGCGAAAAGGGTGCGATTGATCAGGCAAGCCTGAACGCCGATGACAAAAAACTTCGTCTGGCACTTCATAGCAGT
>JAZPYU010000098.1:0-1570 GCA_045544295.1 Ructibacterium sp.
GTATGTTTTGCCGCATTATGGAATAATACAATGGACCCGGGCTTTACTTTGCTTGTCACCCTTTTGGTAATCTCCGCCGCAGATAAATCTTTCCAATCTAAACTGTCAACATCCCATTGAATGGTAAAGCATCCACATTCCCGCACGGCTTGGATTACATCGTTGTTATAATCTCCATAGGGGGCACGATGTAGCATAGGCCGTACACCGGTAATCTTTTCAATTTTATCGTTGCAAAGATTGATTTCTTCTTTCATCTTTTCTTTGGAAAGTTTAGGCAAATGCGGATGGGTATCAGAGTGATTCATTACCTCGTGCCCTGCATCAGCAAGCGCCTTCACAGATTCTGGAAAACGGTCTACCCAATCACCAACCACAAAAAAGGTCGCCTTGACCTGATACTTCTCTAAAATATCAATCAATTGTTGTGTATCTTCATTCCCCCAAGCAGCGTCAAAACTGATAGAAAGTATCTTTTCTTCTCCTTTATCCACACAATAAATGGGTAAATCCCTTTGGGTATTGGCAACGCTCAGGGCATCATTTTTTCCTATTAAAAGCAGAGAAAACAGACCCAAAAATACCGCAAGCCCAATCATCAAATTTCTTCTGTGAACCACCCAAATTTTCATATACATCGCTCCTTTTGCTTTCAGTATATGAAATGTTTTTTCTTTTCAGCACAAATTCAAATAAAAGAATAGACTTTAAAAATCGGGGAAACCTAACCAGGGTGATACTATGATTCGGGTTGGGAATATTTTAATTTTAAACGGAGACAGCACTGAACAATGGGATGGCATTGATTTAACCAATCTCTGCCCCTTAACCTGCGGTCTATCACTACGTTCTACTGTTACGGCTTCCAGTATTCAAGAAGACGGTTTTACCTATTGTTTACAACGGTCTATCTTCACATTAGAGGGTGCAGAAATTCCACCCCAGGAATTCAATATTCATTGGAAGACTAAACCGGAAGATATTTATCCATATCTTGCTCTTACCACCATATTGCTTCTTTGTGGTGTTGATCACACCTTTTTTTCAGAATTACTGTTCTAATCCTATGTCTTTTGCATATCTTTTAGAGAGCACGTAAACTTTGACAGGGGTGAAATTTGTGGAAAATACTTATTATGAAAACAACAAAGTGGAAGTCGCCGGAGAAGTCTGCAGCGAACCGGCTTTTTCACACACAATCTACGGGGAACGCTTTTTCTTATTCCAATTACGAATACCAAGGCTAAGTGATAACTTCGACACCGTCAATATCACGATTTCTGAACGATTTTTCCCGGAAATTACGCCTCATATTGGTGATACACTTTTTATAGAAGGTCAGTTTCGGTCTTATAATAACTTTTCTGATGTTGGAAATCGTTTAATATTAACCATTTTTGCAAAATCCTTGATGTATATTAACAATCTTAATGAATATGCAAATCCAAACCAAATTTATTTAAGTGGATATATTTGTAAGCCACCGGTATATCGAACCACACCTTTTCATCGGGAAATTTCAGACATTCTCCTTGCGGTTAATCGTTTTTATAACAAATCAGATTACATC
>JAZPYU010000099.1:0-3933 GCA_045544295.1 Ructibacterium sp.
GTGGATATGGGATATTTATTAAAAATATGTTATAGAGACAGAGAAAATAAAGTAGAAGGAATGCTCGTCTATAAAATAATAGGCGGGCATTTTTTATAAAAAGCAGAAAATCTTGAATGACTTAAAAAGAAAAGCGCAAGAATAAAAAGGATACACACAGTTGTAGCAAAGAGAAATAGACGGACCAAAGTCCGTCTATTTCTCTTTGCAGTACTATTAAATTCTATAAATATCTTTTGCTTCTGCGGTGCTGATACCGGCTTTGGCTAAGGCGTCCGATGCAGCAACCGCATCGGAAACTTTAACAACGGTCAAAGCCTTTTTATTCACCGTTCCGACAAAGGCGTACATATAGTCAAGGTTAATATCGTTTTTCACAAATACATCCAAAACCTTGGAAAGACCGCCGGGGGTATCGTCCATCGCAATGGCAAGAACGTCGGTAATTTTAACGATAACGCCTGCATTTCGCAATACAGATACTGCGTGGTCCGGGTCATTGACGATAAGACGGAGAATACCATATTCCGAAGTATCTGCTAAGGACAGCGCACTGATATCAATGTTGTTTTTGCCCAATGTTTCAATAATCGGTGCAAGACCGCCCGGTTTGTTTTCTGTAAAAATGGAAAGTTGTTTGATTAACATAAAATCACTCCTTTTAAGAAAGTTTGCGGTTATCAATCACTCTTTTTGCTTTACCCTCACTACGTTGAATGGATTTCGGCGTTACAAGGTGAACCTTTGCACCAATACCTAAAACATCACGAAGTTTTCCGGTAATAGAGCGTTCTAAACTTTCGATGGATTTTACATCGTCTGCAAAGAGTTGTTCACTCATTTCTACGTTAACATCAAAAGTATCATTGTTATTTACTCTGTCAACAACAATCTGATAGTTGGGGGTAATGTCTCCACCGATGCTCATCAATACTTCTTCAATCTGAGACGGGAATACATTGACACCACGGATGATCAACATATCATCACTTCTGCCGCAAGGCTTCTTCATACGGATATGGGTTCTGCCGCATTTACAGGGTTCCGGAATCAACTGGCAAATATCACGGGTCCGGTAACGGATGATGGGGAAGCCCTCTTTGGTGATGGTGGTAAATACCAGTTCGCCTTGCTCACCATAGGGAAGAACCTCCTCGGTTTCCGGGTCAATGATTTCGGGGATAAACATATCCTCCCAAACGTGCATACCGTCTTGGTATTCACATTCGCAGGCAACACCCGGTCCCATAATTTCGGAAAGCCCGTAAATGTCATAGGCTTTCATGCCTAACTTATCCTCGATAGCGTGGCGCATATCTTCGGTCCAGGGTTCTGCGCCCAAAATACCTGCTTTCAGTTTTAACTGGTCTTTCACCCCGAGTTCCTCTACGGATTCTCCTAAATACAAAGCGTAGGAAGGAGTACAACAAAGGGCGGTAGAACCAAAGTCTACCATAGTCTGGATTTGGTTATGGGTGTTTCCGGAAGAAATCGGGATGGTGGTAGCACCGATCTTCTGGGAACCGCCATGGGCACCCAAACCGCCGGTGAATAAGCCATAACCATAGGAAACCTGAATAAAATCTTCTTTTCCAAGACCGATGGCAGTAAACATTCTTGCCACACAGTTATTCCAGTTTTCAAGATCTTTTTGGGTGTAGCCTACCACAATTTTCTTTCCGGTTGTACCGCTGGATGCGTGCACTCTTACAATGTCAGTCATTGGAACTGCAAAAAGACCATAGGGATAATAATCACGCAAATCCTGCTTATAGGAAAAAGGAAGTTTAGAAAGGTCATCCACCGATTTAATATCAGAGGGTTTTAAACCTTTTTCATCCATACGTTTCCGAAACAGTTCTACGTTTTCATACATTCTGGTTACTTGCCAAATCAGTCTTTCGCTCTGGAGTTTTTTAAGTTCCTCCGGGGGCATTGTTTCAATTTCTTTTTGCCACATTGCCATGTTTTTTTTGCCTCCTAAAGTTGATATCCTGCTTCAAATGCTTTTAAGTTCACGTCAAGGAATTTCGGCGGAACCGTTGTTTTAATGGTCTCTATCCACTTCTCGTAAGGAATGTCGGTGCTTTTTGCCATAACGCCGATTAAAACCACGTTTACTGCTTTAAAATTTCCGGCTTTTTCTGCCAGAGAAAGGGCGTCAACCAAAGTGACATCTGCTTTGTCAGTTAATTTTTTATCAATATTTTCCGGATATTGCATTGCCCCGGTGATGACCGGCATAGGGTCAATCTCCTGGGTGTTTACAATCAGTTTGCCCCCTTCTTTTAAATAGGGGAGGGCACGAAATGCTTCTAACATTTCAAAGGCAAGAATAATGTCTGCCTCGCCTTGGTCAATGATAGGAGAAAATACTTTTTCACCATATTTGACATAGGTTACTACGCTACCGCCTCTTTGGCTCATTCCATGAACCTCAGACACTTTTACGTCATAGCCCTCGTTAATGACGGTATTGCCGAGGATACGACTTGCAAGAAGAGTTCCCTGACCGCCTACACCAACTATCATAATTTTCTTGGTCATTCTGCTAATCCTCCTTTACAATCGCATCAAACGGACATACATTCATACATAAACCGCAACCGTTACATTGGGTAAGGTCAATCTTAACGCCACCGTTTCCGTCTTCGGAAATAGCGGGACAACCCAACTTCATACACATTTTACAGTTCTTACAGTTATCGTTAATTTTGCAATGTCCGGTGTATTTCACTGTTTTTAATAGTGCGCAAGGGCGCTGTGCAATAATCACAGAGGGTTCTTCCCGGTTCACTTCTTCTTTGACAACCTTTTCAAAGTTCTTGATGTCAAAGGGGTCAGCAACCACAATGTGCTCTACCCCAACCGCTTTGCAAAGGGATAAGAGGTTTACTTGCTTGGTTTCCTCTCCCCGAATGGTAAAGCCGGTGGTGGGGTTATCCTGATGACCGGTCATACCGGTGATGGAATTGTCAAGAATAATGACCGTGTTGTTTCCTTTATTGTAAACAATATCAATAAGACCGGTAATGCCGGAATGCATAAAGGTGGAATCCCCAATGACGGAAACGAGTTTTTTGTTAAACTCATCCCCTCTGGCTTTTGCCATACCCAATGCCGCAGAGACGGAAGCACCCATACAAATGGTGGTGTCTACGCTGGCAAGAGGAGGAATAGCACCCAAAGTATAACAACCAATATCACCGGAAACCACAAGCCCTAACTTTTTCAGGACATAGAACACACCTCTGTGGGGACAGCCGGGACAAAGAACCGGAGGACGAATGGGGATTGCCTCGCCGATTTCTGCCTGAGGAGGAGCATCCTCGTTCAGGATGGCCTTTTTAATCATTGTAGGTGTATATTCCCCAAGCAAGGTGAAGATATCTTTGCCAATCACTTCAATGCCTAAGGCTTTGCAGTGGTCTTCAATCACCGGATCCAGTTCTTCAATCACATAGAGTTTATCTACTTTTTCAGCAAAGTCCCGAATCAATTTTTCCGGCATAGGATAAACCATACCCAATTTTAAGTAACTTGCTTTTTCACCAAGTGCTTCTTTGGCATACATATAGGAAATGCCGGAGGTGATGACACCGATTTTGGTATCATTCATCTCAACTTTATTAAAGTCAGAATTTTCTGCAAATTCTTTTAAAGCAACAATTCTGTCTTCTACCACAACGTGGCGTTTCACCGCGTTTGCCGGCATCATCACATATTTACCAATGTTCTTTTCGTAGGGTTTTAATTCTACATCTTCACGGGTTCCCATTTCTACAAGGCTTTGGGAATGGGAAACACGGGTAGAAAGACGGATAAATACCGGTGTGTCATATTCCTCGGAAAGAGAAGTCGGAGCCAAGCGGTCTTAGGAAGACAAACCAAATGATCAACTCCTTGGCTCACAGAACGACATGGCTACGATCC
>JAZPYU010000100.1:0-4451 GCA_045544295.1 Ructibacterium sp.
ATTATAACTCAGTAATCTTTGATGTGCGGGAGTGGCTCAGTGGTAGAGCGTCACCTTGCCAAGGTGAACGTCGCGAGTTCGAATCTCGTCTTCCGCTCCAAAAGCAGTCCATAGAACGGGCTGCTTTTTCTTTTGTTTGAAAGGAGGTTGAAAAAATGAAATTTTGGAAAGCTGTTGGAAAGATATATGGATTTCATTTTCTTTTTGTTTTTATATCCTTATTTTTGATTGGTCCCCTTTATGGCTTCGTAGATAAAATGCCAATTTTATTTTGTGGTGCTACAAGTTTTGTTTACGGATGTGCTATGTATGCCATTGGTTGGAATCTGGGAAGACTGGATAGCAGAAAAATTCCGGGATATTATCCAAGCAAAGCATTTCCCTTTAAAATTTCGGTGCTTGGTGCGGTAGTTCCGCTATTTCTCTTGGTTTTGCGTTTTGCATTTCCGGATATATGGCAGATAAATTGGGGTTTGTTTCACGGGAAATATGACTTCTTTTTTACCGGAAATAAAATACAAGGGACCCCTGATTTTATTTACAAACTTTGGTATTTCCCCTTTGGGATTTTTTTAGGAAATGGACGGATTTTGACTTATGTCCTTGCAATTTTTATACAGCCGGCATTAGTCGTTGCCGGGTATTTTGTTGGTTTAACCAGATTTAGATTATTGGATGTTTTACTACCCAAAATCATATATAAGAAGAATCAAGATTAACATATTTAAAATCATCATTTCATATTTTGTATGGGGTGATGATTTTGTTTTTTATAATAAAAAAGGTGTTTATTGTTAAATCTTTTCTGATAGTTTTTGCCGTTTTAGGTGCATTTTTTCTATTTTCTTTTTTGGGAGAGCAAGATATAACAAAGCCGACAGGAGCGCTTCCCGGTGCAAATAAGGTGATTGTACTTGACCCGGGACATGGTGGTTTTGATGGCGGAGCGGTCGCAAACGGACTATTAGAAAAAGATGTTAATTTAGATGTAGCACTTCGTGTCAGAGAGTATTTAGAACAAAGCGGCAACGTGGTTATTTTAACGCGCGATGAAGATGTTTCAACTGCACTGGAAGGAAAGACGGGGATATCAGCAAAAAAATCTGATTTGGTTGAAAGAAAAAACTATGTGGATTCCGGTGATGCGGATATATTTGTCAGCATCCATATGAATAAATTTCCCCAATCCCAATATAAAGGTGCACAGGTCTTTTATAGCGCCTTCCCTGAGGATAGCAAACGCTTGGGCGAAGAGATACAAAGAGGCTTAAAAGATGTTTTGCAAGATGACAACCAACGTGTTGCAAAAAAAATAGACGGCGGCGTATTTTTGCTAAAAAATACGCAAGTGCCGTCAGTCATTGTTGAGTGTGGTTTTTTGTCCAATCCGCAAGAGGCGGAATTCTTAAAAAAAGATGAATACCGGCAGAAGTTAGCATGGGGTATTCATCTCGGTATTATACGTTTTTTTAATCAGTAATCTCAGTCTTACAAGTAATGGTGATATGTTTTGCTTTTTCGTCCCATTCTACAGTTCCGCCCACGGACTCAACAATATCACGAACCGGTAGCATAGTTCGGTTATTAAATTCAATCGCCGGAACGGAGAGGGGATAGGCAGAACCATTTAACATCATAAAAGGTTCTCCGATGCGAACCAATAGACGGTTTTCAAAAAGATCAATCCCTGCCATATTAAAGTAGTTATCCCACGTAATGTTGGCACCCAAAGGGGTTAATATGGCGCGCATAGGCACTAAGGTACGATAGTTTTCCAGGTTGGTAATAGGCGGCTGATCAAAGACAACGGATTGACCATTTACACTGATTGTGATTAGTTCTTCAAAAGTAACACTTTGTTTTTGGGCAAATGTTTCTGCCTGGGTGCCCGGTTTTGCATAAATCCGGAAGCCGTCGTGGGCTTCAAATGCGTTTTTCTCAATTTTATTTACCGTAGTCGGGATGACTGCCGCAGATAAGTTTTTGCAGTCTGCAAACGCATTTTCTCCTATGGTATTGACACTTTCCGGAATGGAAATCGTCCATAATTCGTCACAACGATAAAAAGCATCTTTTTCAATAGTTTTTATGGTATCTGGTAAGGTGATGGAACGAAGGCTGGTACAATGATGAAAAGCCCCTGTTTCAATGGAAGTTAGTTTTTTAGGAAGTTGAACACTGGTTAAAGATGTGCAGTAAGAGAAACACATAGAACCAATAGAGGTTATGGAATCAGGAATAATGATTTCTTCCATAACTGCATTTCCGCCACAAGCGCCACTCGCAAGCGCAACAACCGGACAATCATCGAATTTTGCAGGAATTTCTACTTTCTTTTGTGTATCTTCAACGTCAATAATGGTGGCCTTGCCGTTTGATATGGTATAAGTGAAAATCCCATCTTTTATTTCCTTTTGTGTATCTGCAAAGGCAGAAACAGCAGAAAATAAACTTAAAAAAGTTGCGCAGAGAAGAAAAATAGCACAAATTCTTGTTCTTTTCATAAAATCACCTCAATAAAGTTTTAGAATAAAAACCTTATATATTATAGCACATTTCGAAAAGAAAAGCAACCCTTGTGAAATCCTTGATAAATAAGGAAAAATCTGAAATAATAGAAACAAGGTCAATTTGGAAGATAATTTGTGATAACTGCTAATAATTGCTAATAAACACTTGTAATTGCATTTGATTTCCACTACGGTTTTTTGTATGATAAAATGAGTTTAGCACTCTAACGGCCAGAGTGCTAACAATAAAGAATTCTTAACCTGTAAGGAGGTACTTAAAATGAATATTAAACCATTGGCAGACAGAGTTGTTATCAAGATGTTGGAAGCAGAAGAAACCACAAAGAGCGGTATTATTCTTGCTGGTACTGCAAAGGAAAAACCTCAGATTGCTGAGGTCGTTGCCGTTGGTCCCGGTGGCGTTGTTGATGGCAAAGAAATTAAAATGGAACTCGCCGTTGGCGATAAGGTTTTAATGAGCAAATATGCCGGCACCGAAGTGAAGTTAGATGGTGTGGAATATACCATTTTGCGTCAAAGCGATATTTTGGCAAAGGTTGACTAATCGAATTTGGAGGGAATAAAAATGGCAAAACAGATTTTATTTGGAGAAGAAGCCAGACGGGCTTTGGAAAGCGGTGTAAACCAATTGGCGAACACCGTAAAGGTTACTTTGGGTCCGAAAGGCAGAAACGTTGTTTTAGATAAAAAATTTGGCGCACCGTTGATTACCAATGACGGTGTTACCATTGCAAAAGAAGTAGAGTTAGACGATCCTTTTGAAAATATGGGTGCACAACTTGTAAAAGAGGTTGCAACCAAGACCAACGATGTTGCCGGTGACGGTACTACAACGGCTACCTTGTTGGCACAGGCATTGGTTCGGGAAGGTATGAAGAATGTAGCGGCAGGCGCTAATCCTATGATTCTTCGCAAAGGTATGGCCAAAGCGGTAGATGTTGCAGTAAAAGAGATTATTGCAAACAGCAAGACGGTAAATGGCAAAGATGATATTGCCCGGGTTGCTGCCGTATCTGCTGCCAGTGATGAAATCGGTACTTTAATTGCTGATGCAATGGAAAAGGTAACCAGCGATGGTGTTATTACTGTTGAAGAATCCAAGACCGCTGAAACTTTTTCTGAAGTGGTAGAAGGTATGCAGTTTGACAGAGGTTATATTACCCCTTACATGGTAACCGATACCGATAAAATGGAAGCGGTTATTGATGATGCATATATCTTAATTACCGATAAGAAAATTTCAAATATTCAGGAAATTTTGCCACTTTTGGAGCAAATCGTCCAGTCCGGCAAAAAACTTCTGATTATTGCAGAAGATATTGAGGGCGAAGCGCTTTCTACCTTGATCGTTAACAAACTGCGCGGAACCTTTACATGTGTTGCAGTAAAAGCCCCCGGTTTTGGCGATAGAAGAAAGGAAATGTTAAGAGATATTGCAATTTTAACCGGCGGTCAAGTGATTTCCGAAGAAATTGGTTTGGAATTGAAAGATGCAAGTATGGAACAACTGGGACGTGCTCGTCAGGTAAAAGTACAAAAAGAAAATACCATCATTGTTGATGGTATGGGTAATAAGGATGAAATTGCAGCAAGAGTTGCAAATATCCGCACCCAAATCGAAGAAACCACCTCTGATTTTGATAAAGAAAAATTAGTAGAACGCCTGGCAAAATTAGCGGGAGGTGTTGCGGTTATCAAAGTTGGTGCTGCAACCGAAGTTGAAATGAAAGAGCAGAAGTTGAGAATTGAGGATGCTCTTGCAGCAACCCGTGCAGCAGTAGAAGAAGGTATTGTAGCCGGTGGCGGTACTGCATTTATCAATGCTATTCCTGCTGTGGCTAAATTTATGGAAACACTTTCAGGTGACGAAAAAACAGGCGCATCAATTGTTCTCAAAGCCCTTGAAGAGCCTGTAAGGCA
>JAZPYU010000101.1:0-3860 GCA_045544295.1 Ructibacterium sp.
GTTCCTACACCGCCAATATTAACCCCAACCAGCAAATCCGGATAATTTCCCGTGAACTGGGAAAGTAAAATTGCAGATGGAACGTTACTAATCAACTGACAAGACAAAGTGCTGAAAAGCAAAGTACCTTTTTCTAAAAGAAAAGAAAAAAACATTCTTACTTCTTCCACCCTTGCCATATTTCCGGCAAAGATAAAGAAAAACACAAAAGTTAAAAGCAAGGGATAGTCCACCATTTGTAATGCTTTTTTATCTGCAAAAACCAAAACCAAGGGTATAACCAAAAGACCAATCCAATAAGGAATCCCACGAAAAACAATAGCAATGGATAATGCAAATAAAAGTAAATAAAGCGTTGTTTTACCCGGATTCAGAACCATTTTTTCATTCTCCAGTTCTAACGGTTCCGGTTTGACCAATAATAGACAACAAGCCGTAATCAGTACGATAGACAAAATAAATGGCGGAAACATAATTTTCATAAATTCCATGTTAGGAATATCGTATGTGGTATACAAGTATAAATTTTGCGGATTCCCAAAAGGAGTTAACATTCCACCTAAGTTAGCGGAAATGTTTTGCATAATAAACGTGAAAGCCATATACTTTTCTTTTCCCGTTGTCGTTAAAACAAAATAACCCAAAGGCAAAAATGTTAGAAGCGCCATATCATTTGCAATTAGCATAGAACCAATAAACGTGATATATACCAATGCCAAAATTGCCATTTGCGCATTTTTGAAAAATTGCACCACTTTTCGTGCCAACATATAGAAAAAATCAATGTTTTTTAAGGCGCAAACTACTGCAAGAACACAAAACAAACAAGCCAACGTTTTGTAATCAAAATAATTTATATATTCTTGATCAGGGGGAATGATAACACTGGTCAAAATCGCGGCTGCAAGTGCAATCGCCATAACAGCGTTTTTTTTGATAAAATTCAGAATAGCCACACTTCTTTCTCCTTCTTATACAATTACAGAGAGGTGTAAAGCGCATAGAGTTTCGCGTAAGCACCATTTTTCTCCATCAATTCCTGATGGGTTCCGGTTTCGGCAATGCCATCTTGCGTCAACACGATAATTTTTGTTGCATTCTTGATTGTCGTTAACCGATGAGCAATGATAAAAGTTGTTCTGTCCTTAGCAAGACGTTCCAAAGATTTTTGTACAATCAATTCACTCTCATTATCTAAGGCACTGGTTGCTTCGTCCAAAATCAAAATCGGTGGATTTTTCAGGAAAAGTCTGGCAATGGAAATTCTTTGCTTTTGTCCGCCGGAAAGTTTTAGTCCACGTTCCCCTACATAAGTATCGTATCCATTGGGCAATGCAGAAATAAATTCATGAGCACCTGCATTTTTTGCCGCCTCTATAATTTCTTCCTCAGTGGCATTAGGGCACCCGTAAATAATATTTTCTCGCACGGTCCCGCTAAAAAGATAAACATCCTGCTGAACAATTCCAATATTATCCCGCAACGTTTTTAAAGTAATCTCTTGAATAGGAATATTATCTATGGTGATTTCACCCTTGTCAATTTCGTAAAACCTGGGCAGTAAATTGCAAAGCGTTGTTTTACCGCCTCCGGACGGTCCAACAATTGCTATATTTTCTCCCTTTTTAATTTCCACATTGATTTGGGAAAGAACTTCACCATTCTCTGCCTCATAGGCAAAACTAACATTTTTATAAGAAATATCGCCCCGCACCTCTTGCATATCTTTGGCACCGGGAAAATCTGTAATATCAGGTTCTACACACATAACCTCGTTAAACCGCTCAATTCCGGTAAGGCCACGTTGAAACTGTTCCGTAAATTCAACTAATTTACGGATTGAAGTAATCAAGGTTTGGATATAAAGAAAATATGCAATCAAATCAGCCGCATTGATTTTTTCATATACCATAAACAAAGAACCCGCTACCAAAACAGCTACATACATAACACCGTCAAAGAAACGTGTACACGCCTGAAATCTTGCCATATACTTATAAGAATTTTTCTTGGTAGCAAAAAACTTTTTATTCCCCTCTGCAAAACGCTCTTTTTCCATTTCTTCGTTGGCAAAACTTTTTACCACACGAATTCCAAGAAGGGTATCTTCTACTTGTGCATTGAGTTCTCCGGTTTGCTCTCTTTGCTTTTTAAAAGCATTTTTCATACCTTTGCGGAAAAATGCAACGGATAAGAGCATAAAGGGAAGTAATGCAAAAATAATAATAGTAAGATATAAGTTAATACTGCTCAAAACAAGGAAGGAGCCTACAATTTTTATCGTACAAATAAAAAGTTCTTCCGGACAATGATGGGCAAATTCTGTAATATCAAACAAATCGTTAGAAATCCTTGCCATAATTTGACCGATTTTTGTGTTATCAAAATAATGAAAGGACAGTCCCATCAAATGCGAAAACAAATCTCTGCGCATATCCGTCTCGATTTTTGCGCCCATAACGTGCCCTGTGTTTGCCATATAATAATTGGCAAATGTGTCCACGATTCGCAAAAAAAGATATAAAACACCAAATTTTAAAACCGTATTGAACAAGAGAAGGCTATCACCCATCCCGGCAACATTGGTAATATTCCTTACAATCATAGGAAGCACCAATTCACAAACGGTGGAAAGACAGGCACACAAAAGATCAAAAACCATAATCCAAAGATAAGGCTTATAGTATTTAGAGAAAGATTTTATATTAGTAAAAGTTTTCCCTTTCATCTTCCTTTTCCTCACTTTCTGCGGTTAAAGCACACACAGTTGCCTTTGTAAAATCGACAAGAGCATCTCTTTGAAGCAATAATTGACAGCCTTTTACGCCGGCACTTACAGTAATTTGTTCAAAGTTCATACAAGAAGCATCAAAAAATGTTGGAAATTTCTTTTTCATTCCAATGGGAGAACATCCGCCTCTTACATACCCGGTAAGTACAAGCAAATCCTTCACCGGCACCATTTCAATTTTTTTGTTTTTGGTAACCATGGCTGCTTTTTTCAAATCTATCTCTTTATCAACAGGGATACACATAACAACAGGACCGGTTTTATCGCCCTTTGCTACTAAGGTTTTAAAAACCATTGCGCAGTTAAGTCCCACTTGTTTGGCAATCGTAACACCACGCAAATCATTTTCATCAACCTCATATTCTAAGGCCTGATATGGAATTTTTTCTTTATCAAGCATCCGCATTGCATTTGTTTTATTCATAGAAATCCCTCTTATTTTATCTTAATAAATTATTTTATCATATTTTTTGTGGGAATACAATATTTAACATCAAAAAAAGACCTTCGAAGAGGTCTTTTTTTTGTTATCTGTTTAAGATGTACTTTGTCAATTCCACAGGGTCAACAATTTTGCCATCCTTATAGACGCGCATATTACCGGAAGCAATTTCATCAATCAAGATAACCTCGTCATTATTGTAACCAAACTCAAATTTAATATCCCACAAATCAAGTCCAATGCTCTTTAAATCATCAGCAACAATCTTGGTAATTTTTAAGGTTTGTTCTTTCATGCTCTTGAACATTTCTTCACTCATAACACCAAGAGCAGCAAGACCTTCGCTGGTAACCAGCGGATCGCCTTTTTCGTCATTTTTGAAGGTACATTCTACATAGCCACCATCCAAAGGGGTACCATCTTCAATATACTCACCATATCTCCGGATGAAACTACCGGTTGCAACCAAACGGCAGATTACTTCCAAACCGTGACCAAAAACCTTACCAGGAAGAACTTCCATGGTTGCTTCGTCCACATCGGCACTTACATAGTGTGTTTTAATTCCTGCTTTTTTCAGCAAATCAAAATAATAAACAGAGGTTCTTAAATTGGCTTTACCAATAC
>JAZPYU010000102.1:0-4734 GCA_045544295.1 Ructibacterium sp.
TATCTTCCCGCACAAAATCAATCAGGCGGCAGTACAGGGTATTTCAGATTTTTATGATGTTCCTATGAATTTAGACGGAACCTTGGAAAGTTTATTGGAATTAGGCAATGATGCCGGTGTTACCAATTACCTGATACACTCGGTAGCAACCGTCCCTCATCAAGCAGAAAGTATCAATAACTTTATTGCAACATCGGTAGCGGAAAACCCCGATAAATTGGTTGGTTTTATGGCTCTGCATCCCGATATGGATGACCCTGCACAAGAGATGGAACGTGCCATCAGTCTTGGTTTAAAAGGTATTAAACTGCATCCGGATTTCCAAAACTTCGCCATTGATGACCCGAAAGCCTATCCCATCTATGAAGCAGCACAGGGTCGTATCCCCATTCTCTTCCATACCGGAGATTACCGCTATCATTTCAGTAAACCGGCACAACTTGCCAAGGTGTTGGATGATTTCCCCAAATTACAGGTAATCGGCGCACACTTTGCCGGTTGGTCCGAATGGGATGATGCAGAAAAATATTTAAAATCCTACCGTCTTTGGGTGGATACCTCCAGTTCCCGGCATTGGCTGACTCCGGAAAAAATGCGGCATATGATTGACGTCTTTGGCACAGATTTTGTCCTCTTTGGCAGCGACTATCCTATGTGGGGTCCCAAAGAAGAACTGGAAAACCTTTATCAATTAGGTCTGACGGACGAACAGTTAGAAAAAATCTTATATAAAAATGCAAAGGCTTTGCTAAATTTATAGCAAAGCCTTTTTTACCGTCTTTTTTTTTATAAATATTTGCGCATATGGAGAAGGGCATTCTTTTCAAGCCGTGATACCTGCGCTTGGGAAATTCCGATTTCTCCTGCCACTTCCATCTGGGTTTTCCCCTCAAAAAACCGTAGTTTCAGAATATGTTGTTCCCTATCCCCTAATTTTTTGATGGCTTCTTTTAAGGATATCTTTTCCAGCCAGGAATCATCCTGATTTTTTTCATCTTTCACCTGGTCCATCACAAAGACTGCATCTGCACCATCGTGATAAACCGGTTCCTGCAAAGAGACCGGATCCAAAATGGCATCCAAAGCCATAGACACTTCTTCTTTTTCCAAATGCAATTCTTTGGCAATCTCCTCTATGGTTGGTTCTTTGCCCGTAGTGGCGATGATTCGTTCCTTTATCGCAAGAGCCCGATAGGCGGTATCCCGAATAGAACGGCTGACCCGGATAGGATTGTTGTCCCTGAGATAACGGCGTATCTCACCGATAATCATTGGCACTGCATAGGTGGAAAACTTTACATCGTGGGAGGTATCAAAATTATCAAGCGCCTTGATAAGCCCAATACAACCGATTTGAAAAAGATCATCCGCATTCTCCCCACGGTTATTGAACCGTTGCAAAATGCTCAGCACCAGTCTGAGATTACCATAAATAAAATCATGACGCGCCTGACTATCCCCTTCCTTTACTTTTTTGAAAAGTTCCTGTTTTTCTTTTTCGGAAAGTACCGGCAATTTTGAAGTATTCACACCGCAGATTTCCACCTTATTCAGCATAGACACCCAATCCCATCCCCTCTAAATTTCTTTCTTTTTTCATTATTGGCAGTGTCTTCATTTTTATACTGTCAAAGAAAGAAACCCATTGTCGAATGGGGTATACAAAAAACTGTCTGTTTGAAACAGACAGTTTTCTTTTATTTTATTTTTTCTAATAGTCCCATACAGCCACGAAAAACATCGTCATAGGTTCTGTCAAAATTTCCGGTGTACCACGGATCTGCAATATCTCCGGTTTCTCCTGCAAAGGAAAGTAGTTTTAAAACCTTATTTTCCGGGTCTTTCCCAATGATGCGCAGGATATTGCGAACATTCATATCATCCATAGCAATGATATAGTCGTATGTATCATAGTCTGCTCTGGTCATCTGCCGAGCGGTTTTCCCAGCGCAAGATATATGATACTCTGCAAGTTTTAATCGAGTTCCTCTATGAACAGGATTTCCGAGTTCCTCGGTACTGGTTGCAGCAGAGGCAATCACCGCAGAAACCCCCGCTTTTTTCACCAAATCTTTCATCACAAACTCTGCCATCGGCGACCGGCAGATATTCCCGTGACAAACAAAAAGTATCTTTGTCATTCTATTCTCCTTTTTAGTTTCCTTTGAATTCTTTTCCATGGATAAGAAAGTCAATAGAAACACCAAAATATTCAGACATCTTAATTAAAAGTTCAATACTCGGTTCTCTTTTCCCATTCTCATAATGAGAAAGTGCTTCCCGTGAAATATTTAATTCCATAGCAACTTTTAGTTGAGTTAATCCGCGTTCTTTTCTTATTTGCTTTAATCCTTTCAAAAAATCACCCCTTGACAACATTGTAACATTTTGTTACAATTAGAATGTTACAATTTGTTACTTTTATTGAAAGGAAGTTAATTATGAAAATCTATGACGATAACTATATTGAATATTTTACTCACAACATCTTCTTTCTTCGCCAAAAGTATAATTTGACAAAAAAGCAAATGGCTATGATTCTAGGGATTGGGATGAGCAGTCTTAACAAACTTGAACAAGGAATTCTCCCCCCCTAGATTAAGCGTGAAAGTTCTCTTTAACATCCAAGACTATTTTGGTGTCCCTGCAAGTGTTCAGGTAAGCCAAAAAATCAAAGAATAAAAAAAGACTCTTCGATTATTTTCTCAACCACGTCGTTGGAAAGTAATACTGAATTGTCTTTTAAAAATATTTTTTAATACTAAACTTCACTTGCGGTCAGGCAAACTTAGTTGTCACGTTGAAGCAGCGCAACTGCTTCGACGTGACTGGTATGCGGGAACATATCCACGGGGGTGCATTTTGTCATTGTAAATCCTTTTTCTTTTAGGATTGCCACGTCTCTTGCCAAGGTGGCGGAATTGCAGGAGATATAGACCACACGTTTGGGGGTTATCTCTTCAATTAAATCAAGCAGGTCTTCGCTACAACCTTTCCGGGGCGGGTCTACAATGACCACGTCCGCTTTTTCTCCTTTTGCCACCAAATCTTTCACGATAGCACCGCAATCTCCGGCATAGAATTCTGCATTGGCAATGCCGTTTCTTTTGGCGTTCTTCTTCGCATTCTCTACGGCACTTTCTACCCATTCTACACCAATGAGTTTTTTGGCGTGGTCTGCCAGATAGATACCGATGCTTCCCACACCGCAATAGAGGTCAAACACCGTATCCGTCTCTTGGATATCGGCGTATTCCTTTGCCTTATCATAAAGATTCTGCACCTGACTGCTATTGACTTGAAAGAAAGACATCGGCGACACAAAAAAGTTTTTCCCCCCAATTCTTTCTTCTATCATTTCATCACCAAAGATGAGAATATTTTTATCACCAAGAACCACATTGGTCTTTTTGGTATTGATATTTTGCAATACAGATACCACGGGATATGGTTTTAATTTTTCCAACAGTTTTTCTGTCTCTGGCAGCGGCTTTTCGCTATTGGTTACCAGACACACCATAAACCCACGATTTCCCTCACGGAGATAGATATTCCGCACAATACCCAGATGGGATTTTTCATCATAGACAGAAATTTTATTTTCGTTGATATAAGAAAGACAGACAGAAACAATCTCGTTCATCATTTGAGATTGTAATTTACAGTCTGTACATTCAATAACACGATGGGACTTCCGCTCATAAAATCCAGCGATGGCTCTGCCATATTGGAAAGCCACGGGGTATTGTGCCTTATTGCGGTAATCCTCCCATTTGGGAGACGGAATAATATCCTCCAATATGTAACTTTCCTCCGGATATTTGCCAATCTTTGAAAGGTTGTTCTTGACAATATCCTGCTTGATGGAAAGTTGTGCCGGATAGGAAAGTTCCGGCATAGTGCAACCGCCACACAACTGATGGACTGGGCAAAGCCCCTCGGTGCGGTAGGGAGACTTTTCAAGCAGTTTTTGGGTCTTGGCAAAGCCATAGGTTTTATTGGTTTTGGTTACCAAGACTTCTGCCTTGTCCCCCAAAACGGCACCTTTTACAAAAAGGGTATAACCATCGGCAGTTTTGCCAATGCCGTCACCTTCTAAGGACATATCGGTAATATCCAGCACCAAAATCTGATTCTTTTCTACCATTGGTTACACCTCCTTTATTTCCATGCATCCAAATCCTTAGAAATTCCAATATCTTTTGCCCGGAAGGTCAATTCCTTACCGGACTTTATTTTTTCATCATAATCTTTTAAGGCACGAAATGCATATTTAGCCAGTATCACAATCACAGGAATGTTAATGAGCGCCATAGCACCCATGGTAATATCCGCAATATCCCAAAGAAGGTCTGCACTAAGCCCTGCGCCTAAGAAAATCACCAAAGATGCAAGGATATAATAAACCCGCATAAAGTCTTTGCCGGGTTTCTTTTTACACAGATAAAACAGGCTTTGATCCACGTAATAAAGATTACCCAGCAAGGTGGTAAAGGCAAAAAGCAACATTGCCACCGTAATGAAAACCGGACCGAATTGTCCTAATGTTTGGGTCATTGCACGCTGCACGTAAGGCGCACCGGACATTGCCGCATCAGGTTCGATACCGGAACACATACACATAAACGCCGTAACGCTACAAACCAAAATGGTATCAATGAATACCGAGAGAACCTGCACCAAGCCTTGCTTAACCGGATGGATCACATCAGCAGATGCCGAAGCATTGGGTGC
>JAZPYU010000103.1:0-23182 GCA_045544295.1 Ructibacterium sp.
GCTGTTAACCGCAGGGTCGTTGGTTCGAGTCCAACTGGAGGAGCCAGGCTCCGTGGTCAAGCGGTCAAGACACCGCCCTTTCACGGCGGTAACAGGGGTTCGATTCCCCTCGGAGTCACCAGAAAAAAGACTATTCTTTCGAATAGTCTTTTTTCAATTAAATCCGTCTTGCGACGGAATAAATCTGCTATGCAGATGAAATCACTTTGTGATGAAATCCGACTGTGTCGGGATATTAAGGCGGATTTAATTTCATCCAAGTCGAAGACTTTGATTTCATCCAAACTTGTTTGGATTTCATCGTGCTTTGCACGATTTCATTAAAATTAACCTGCATCTATTATGTACACGAAAACCATGAAAAAGCATCGACTTTGTCGGTGCTTTTTTTGCCTCTTTGTCAATAATTGGGGTTAAAAAGTTAAAACAGAATTTCCTAAGGTATGAAGGCGTAACAACTTGGATAGAGAATTCAGCCTTAGATGTATGAAATTGAAACCTTTATTAACTATATGCTTTGATTTTCTTTTATAAAATGTCGGTGCTCTTTCGGGGTTAATCCATAATGTTGCTTGTATTTAGAAATGAAAAAAGAAACGGTGTTGTATCCGCACTGTTCTGCAATTTCACTGATGCTTAAATCGGATGTTGCCACTAAATCAGTTGCCAAAGTAAGTCTCATTTCTATTAAAGCCTCAATAGGGGTTTTCCCGGTTTCGTTTCTAAAGAGCCGAACAAGGTAACTTTTTTCGCGATGAACCAGTTTTGAAAGTTCGTCTAATGTGATGTTTTGATTAAGATTTTCCTGCATATAGGTAATGATGGTTTCAGAAATTGTTGCTTGGGGTTTTAACAACTCGTAGTTTTTTTTAAATATTTCTGCATTTAAAGTATAGATAAGTTGGTGTACCAACTCTTTCGCCAATGAGGAATTTTTATCTGGCAAAGCAATGATGTTTTGGTAGATGTTCATAACCTCTTTTACATGGGTGGGATGGATAATGGGTTCAAGACGTACGATAGATTCGTTTTCACATATAGATTGAAATTCGCCGCTTATGTTACGAGAATACATATCCCCCGAAACACAACCGCTAAAATCCAGAGTTAATATATAAGAGTTTTGCGTTCCGGAGGATGAAACGTAGCCCCCTGGTTTACGAATCAAAACATCTCCGTAGGAGAGTTGTTGTGTTTTAGATGAATTGTATGAATATTTTCTGCCATAGGAACATTCCATATCAATTTCATAATCTTTTACTTTTCTGGCGGTAAAATTTATATTTTCGGCAATAAATTTTCTTGCTTCCAAGATATTCAAGTCCATAGCAAATTCCTCCCAATGGGGTAGTTGTATAGATATCATACGATAATTGCCTGTAAAAGTCAATATAATTATATAAGATTGCAATATAATTGCTTGAATCAATGTATATATGATTATATAATTATATCCAAAGGAGGGGTTGCAATGAATGTATTGCTTATTGGAGATTCCATACGAATGTATTACCAAAAAGAGACGCAAAGAATTTTGGGCGATAAGTATAAAATATATTCCCCGGAAGAAAATTGTCGTTTTGCGGCTTACACCCTTAATAACCTTAGATTTTGGTTGGCGAAATATCCAACTCCTGATATCATTCATTTTAATGCAGGACTATGGGACACGGCGATACTTTATCGTGAAGATGGTTGTTTCACTGAAATGAATGAATATGTTAAAAATATGAAAAGGATACTTCGAGTTTTGAAAAGTACGGGGGCAAAAGTTATTTTTGCAACAACAACTCCGGTTTCTGACGAGAAAAAGAATCTTGTTGGTCCTATGCCGCCTGCCCACAGAAATGAAGATGTTATTGAATATAATGCTGCCGTATTAGATGCTTTTCGTAACGAAGATGTGATTATTAATGATTTATTTTCCATTATGTATGATGAAAAAGAAAAATATCTTAGCCAAGATATGATTCACCCTAACGAAGAAGGGGTGAAACTTCTTGGCAATGCAGTCGCTCAGGCGATTTTGCAATGTCCGGTGTCTGATGTTGAACGCTTGGAACAAAAAAATAATTATGTTGAATTAGATGAAAAAAACATACAATAAAAAAATCAGAAAGGTGAATTATTATGAGTTTTATGTTTCATCCCTATCCTTATGCCGATCCTGATGCGGTAAATAAGGTGAATATCCCTCAGTCAGTTAAGGAAAATCTTGTTCACGGAATTTTAAATGTTGGAAAGAAGATTTCCTCTCTCTTTGACCAGGGTGTAAAAACAATTGGTATCGATGCATATCCCGGTGCTGAATATGAAGCACTCATCAATGTCCTTCGTCAGCAACTTGCAACCAAAGGTGTTGCATTTATTGATGCAGCAAGTGTGCTTCTTCCTTCAGAAGTTATCACTGCAAAAATCAAGCCCTATCTTCCCGAAGACAGAGATTATGACCCTGTTCTTCTTTATGGAAGAAGATATGAAGAGGGTTATAAAGGCCTTCAGGATGCGGAGAAGGTAGCAGCTCTTAACGAAACAATCAAAAATGCAGACAAGCTTATCGTATTTGGCAAGGGTTCTCTTTCTGAAGAATTACAAGATGCATATGATGTAAGAATCTGGATGGATGTAACCCCCAGAACAGCGGTGCTTAATTGTAAAAATGGTAAGAACAGAAATATTGGTCTTACTGAAGAACTTCCTTACGCTCTTATGATGAGAAGAAACTACTATGTAGACTTTGAAACAGTAATGGAACAGCGTTGGAAGATGATGAAAAGTCGTAAGATTAGCTTCTATATCACAGCGGATGACCCTGTGAAAATGACAATGCTTCCTTTTGATGCAGTTCTTGATTTGTTCAGAGAACTTTGCTCTCGTCCTTTCCGTTGCAGACCTGTATATCTTGAAGGTGTATGGGGTGGATATTATGTACATCGTCTCAGAAATCTTCCAAAAGAAATGCGCAACTGTGCATGGGTGTTTGATATGATTCCTCTTGAAGTATCTATCGTTGCCCAACTTGACGGAATTGAATTTGAGGCACCTTTCTTCACCTTTGTTCAGGCAATGGGCGAGGAACTTCTCGGCCACAAAGCATTTACTGAATTTGGCGGATATTTCCCCATTAGATTCAACTATGATGATACTTATCATTCTTCTGGTAATATGTCTATTCAGTGTCATCCCCACGAGGAATATGTTGTAAATAACCATGGCGAATTTGGCCGTCAGGACGAAAGTTATTATGTTGTTATTGCAGGCCAGGACGCAAAGACCTATCTTGGCTTTAACGAACCGGACAGTTGTGAAAAATTCTTCGTGGAAGCAGAGCGTGCCGAAAAAACTCATGAAATCATTGATTACGAAAAGTATGTAAATGCAGTTGATTCTATCCCCGGCACACAGGTAATGATTCCTGCAGGTACCATTCATGCATCCGGCAGAAATCAGGTTATTCTGGAAATTGGTTCCCTGACCGTTGGTTCCTATACCTATAAACTTTATGATTACCAGCGTCTTGACCCGCAGACGGGTGTTCCTCGTCCTATCCATCTTAAGATGGGTAAGGAAGTTATCCGTGGCGAGCGTGACAAGAAGTGGGTTGAGGAAAACCTCGTTAACCATGGAGGTGTTGTAAGAGAAGGCGAAGGCTTTAAGGAAATCGTTGTTGGTGAACACGATTTACTCTACTTCTCACTTCGTAATCTTATCTTTGATCATGAGATTGCAGATGAAACCGATGGTCTGTTCCACGTTCTTGCACTTGTTGACGGTGAAAAGGTAAGGGTAGAATCCATTGATAACCCTGAACTTTACTATGAGATGAACTCTCTTGACATTATCGTTGTACCTGCTAATTTTGGTAAGTACAGAATAGTAAACAAAGGAGTTGGCACCGTAACAATTCATAAGACCCAATTAAAAAGATGAAAATATTAGGATTAGATATAGGCGGAACAGCCGTAAAATACGGTTTGTTTTGTGAAAAAAACTTAACATTTGGTCAATTTCCCGTAAGGGATACCAACGGACAAGAAGATATACCAAAAAGCATATGCTCCTTTACGAAGGAGCATATGCCTGATTTGGTTGCAGTTTCTACTCCGGGGCCATTTGATTTTGAAACGGGGACATCTCTGATGGACCACAAACTTTTGTCAATGTATGGCATCAGTTTAAAGGATGAACTGAAAAAAGTCATTCCGTCCGCAAGAGTGACTTTTGTACACGATTCCACGGCGTTTGCAATTGGTGTGCTTAATCAGAAACCCGAATTAAAAGAAAAGAATATTGCGGTTATTATGCTTGGAACCGGACTCGGATATTCTTTCCTTCAAAAAGGAAAGGTACTGCTTAACGAAAAGCAAACGCCTCTTAACCCATTATGGAACAGACCTTTTAAGGATGGAATAAGCGAAGATTATGTATCTACAAGAGTTCTTATAGCCGGGGCAAGGAAATGCGGATTAATTGCTGATAATGTTCTTGAAATTGCAATAGAAGCGAAAAAAGATAATGAAAAACTGCAGAAACTTTTCTATGATTATGGAAAGAATTTAGGTCTGTGTGTCATAAACGCCCAAGAAAAAGATGCATTTACGGATGTTGTGATAGGTGGACAAATATCACTTTCGTGGGAACTTATGAAAGATGGATTTGAAAGTGTGTGTAAAATAAACTACAGTTTGGTAGATGAACCCGATAAATGTGCAATATATGGCCTTTTGGATTTTGCACATAACGGCAAGGATCATTACTGCATATATGAGGTGTAAATGATGAAAAAGATTCTTATGATTACCGGAAAAGACTATGATGATTCTGAAGTTCTGTATCCTTATTACAGGCTTATAGAAGAAGGGTATGCTGTTGATGTCGCTTCGGTGGAAAGAGGGGAAGTAGCAGGCAAATATCATTTTAAAATTGATGCCAACCTCTCTTTTGATGAAGTAAATACAAATGACTATGTTGCTTTGATGCTCCCTGGCGGAAAGGCTCCGGAAAAATTGCGCCTTATTGATAAGGTGTGCGAAATTGTCCAAGAGTTTGAAAAAGCAGGAAAGCCGATAGCGGCTATCTGTCATGGTCAACAGATTTTAATTTCAGCAGATATTCTTAAAGGGAAGAAGACAACCTGTTATCCCGGGATACGTGATGATATTAAAAATGCCGGTGCTATCTATGAAGATAACCGTGTTGTTGTATGTGGAAACCTTGTAACGTCACGTAGACCGGAGGATTTACCGTACTTTATGAAAGAATATATGTTGTTATTGTAATTTTGAACAGACACTTTTATTTGAACTATCAATGTTTGAATAAAGATGTCTGTTTTTATTTGGCAGAAAAAAAGAAAGGCATTGTCAGCGGTTGAATAGAAATTTTCTAACGCTACACGAAAAGCCTAATCAATCGGGAACAGAGTAAGATGATTATTCTTATCGCATAGGCCAAGATAGATTTCTTTGGCACTTTGATATTGTTGCTTTTTCAGTTCCCTGCTAAGCCAGGTTAAGTCAAGGCCAAGCCTTTTTAAGTTTTCGTGCAAAATACGCCCGTCCATAATAACCTCGGTGCAGATTTCTGCTTTTTCGGGGGTGAGATTCATATCCTCTGGCGTAAGGGGACTTTTTTCATTTTTGGGCAAAATGGTGAGTTTCCCATTATATTCAAAAACGGCGGTTTCGATATCGCTGAGGTTAAAATAACCTGCTTGTCGGCACAAAACCATAAATTCAGACAGTTCAATTTTGGCTTTTTTCATATTTTTCCGACTTAATTTCCCGTGATCTAAAACAATGGTCGGGGTTCCGTTGATGTATTTGCGGGTCTTAGGAAACTTTTGCGCCAAAAAGGTAAGCCCAAGGGCCATAAAGACATAAACAATCATAGCAATCAGCGGTTTCCATGGCGCTTCTAATTCCGTTGCCAGTTCTGCGGCGATAGACCCAATGGTGATGCCGGTGATAAATCAAAAAAATCAAGTTGGGCGATTTGTTTGTGTCCCATAATTTTGGCAAGGATAAAAAGTGATGCCACCGACAGAAGCGATGTTAAAATAACTTGAATCAATTCCATTTGAAAACACTCCTTTTTGGTAGTGTGTTAAAACTTGGATCTTTATGAGAAATAAAAGGAAAAAATATCTGTGTTTTGAAAAAATAGAGAAAACACGCCTTGGACGACCCGCCCTTAGAGGTGTTTTTTTCTATCAATCTGTTACCTTATTTTAGTAGAAGTGTCATTGACGGAATTTCCTTTTGATGATATAATAAAGTATTAAAATGTGGCAAAAAGAAGGGGAGGTGAGCCCGTGTTTGATAGCACAAAAATCAAAGCGGTTCTTTGGGACTTGGACGATACCTTATATAGTCGGGTAGAGGCGGCAAAAAAGACTTTCCCGGGGATGTTCCGGGAGCTGTTATATCCAAACCGTGGCGAGGATTTTATCCAAGATGCCGTCCGTTATATGATGACAAGGCTCCGCCCCAGTAGTATGATGCACGAGGGCGCGTTCCGGGATTTGCTTGCTAACTATCCTCCGGATAGACCCTATGATAGACCTTCTTGTCTTGATTATTATTATACCCATATCTGCCAATTTGCGGTTCCCTATCCGGAGGTTATAGAAGTGGTAGAAAAACTGCGGACCAAAGGAATCAAAACGGCGATTGTGACCAATATCCCAGAAGATAGAGTGTATGCCCAAAAGAAAAAGATTGAAGTACTAAATCTTGCACCGCTTTTTGATGAGATTATCATTTCCGGGGAAGTGGGGATACACAAACCCAATCGTGCAATTTTTGATTATGCCACAGAGAAATTAGGGGTTTCTAACGAAGACTGTATCTTTGTTGGTGATGATGCAGATGCCGATGTGGTGGGCGGATTGAATGCAGAGATGGAGGTTGTCTGGGTTGACCGTTGGAATAAGGGAGACCTTTTCCTCAACGAATCGCGGGTACATCGTGTGGACTCTGTTTTAGAATATTTTAACATATAAAAAGAGGGGTAAAAGTTATGGAGCAAAGAGAAAAGTTTTCATCACGGCTTGGTTTTATTTTAATTTCTGCCGGTTGTGCCATCGGTTTGGGCAATGTGTATCGTTTCCCGATTATGACAGGCGCTTATGGCGGTGCGCTGTTTGTGTTGATTTATCTTGGATTTCTGCTTTTGATGGGGCTTCCCATTATGACCATGGAACTCGCTGTGGGCAGAGGCAGTCAAAGAAGTATTGCATCTTCTTTTGATGTGCTGGAAAAACCGGGACAAAAATGGCACTTTCTGAAATTTATGGGCATTGCCGGAAACTACATTCTGATGATGTTTTATACTGTCATTTCTGCTTGGATGGTGATTTATTTCCTGAAATATGCCGGTGGTTCCATTTTACAGTTTTCTACGGCAGAAGAATTGGGTGGCGTTTTTGGTGGCGTGGTAACCAACACCAAATTGATGTTACTCAGTACCGGTGCGGTGATTGTCATTTGTTTTGGTATCTGTTCCCTTGGTTTGCAACAAGGGGTAGAGAAGATTACCAAGTATATGATGTTAGCCCTTTTTGTGTTGATGATTGGCCTTGCTGTGTATGCTTGTACCTTAAGTAACGCGGCAGAGGGACTGAAGTTCTATCTCGTTCCCAGTTTTGATGGGGTGAAGGAACACGGTTTATGGACGGTTGTTTCTGCGGCAATGGGGCAGTCTTTCTTTACATTAAGTATTGGTATTGGTTCCGTTGCGATTTTTGGTAGTTATATCGGCAAAGAAAAAAGATTAGCAGGAGAAGCCCTTACCATTATGTCTTTGGATACCATGGTTGCTCTGATGTCCGGTCTGATTATCTTCCCGGCTTGTTTTACTTATAATAATGGTGTTACGGCGGATGCCTCTACGGTTGGTGCAAGTTTCCTCTTTACCACCTTATCCAGTATTTTCAATGCAATGCCCGGTGGCAGAATGGTTGGGGCTCTTTTCTTTATCTTTATGATTTTTGCCGCATTTTCTACGGTCATTGCGGTGTTTGAAAACATCATTTCTTTCTGGTTGGAACTGACCCGCCTGAGCAGAAAAAAGGTGGCACTG
Organism: Ructibacterium sp.; assembly: GCA_045544295.1. Classification (GTDB taxonomy): domain Bacteria; phylum Bacillota; class Clostridia; order Monoglobales; family Monoglobaceae; genus Ructibacterium. The sequence goes on from JAZPYU010000103.1 coordinate 8,083, forward strand.
ATTAACATTGTTTTAATGTGTATCCTTTCTGCACCTTGTGTTTTAGGTTTTGGTGTATGGGAAGGTGTGCAGATTGCGGGAAAAGGCATTATGGACTTAGAAGATTTTGCTGTTTCTAATGTGATGCTTCCTTTGGGTAGCCTTTGCTATGTGCTCTTTTGTACCACCCGTTATGGGTGGGGTTGGGACAAGTACTTTGCAGAAGTCAACGAAGGCAAGGGTATGAAAGTGCCGGCTTGCTTGCGCCCCTATCTTTCCTACGTGCTCCCCGTTGTATTGTTTATCGTATTTATCATTTCCGTTATTTAAAAGAAAGAAGGACTTACCATGAAAGAGATTTCTCAAAAAGCAAAGAGCATTATTTTAAAAATGCAACAAAATGAGTTAAATGAAAGTTTTATCTATGAAGCCATTGCAAAGTTTGCCAAAGGGGAACAAAACAAAGAAACTTTGCGGCGGCTTGGTGCAGAGGAACGTGCCCATTACGAAATCTGGAAGCAATATACCAAAGTGGAAATGAAACCCAACCGGCTTAAAATCTTCAAGTACAAGATGTTGGCACGGATTTTAGGGTTTACCTTTGCAGTAAAGTTGATGGAAACCGGGGAAGAAATTGCCCAGAAAGAATATGAATTGATTACTGCCGAAGTGGAAGAAAGCGCCCAAATCAGGGAACAGGAAGAGGAGCATGAGGCGGCACTTCTTTCTATGCTGGATGAAGAAAGACTGCAATACGTGGGCAGTATGGTGTTGGGTATGAACGATGCCCTTGTGGAATTGACCGGTTCTTTGGCAGGGTTTACCTTTGCGATGCAAAACACCCGATTGATTGCCCTGTCCGGCTTGATTATGGGAATTTCCGCAACCTTTTCTATGGCGTCCAGCGAATTCCTTGCGGCAAAGAGCGAAGGAAGAAATGACGCTTTTAAATCTTGTACTTATACCGGAATCGCTTACTTGATTACGGTGGCACTGTTGATTTTGCCCTATCTCCTTTTGGGAAGCGGTCAGTATATGACGGCACTATTTTCTATGATTGCCATTGTTGTTTTGATTATTGCGGGATTTACCTATTATATCTCCGTTGCCCAGGGGGAACGCTTTAAACCAAAGTTTTTGGAGATGACCCTAATCAGTGTTGGCGTTGCGGTGATTTCTTTCTTTGTGGGCGTTTTGGCGAAGCAGTTTTTAGGTGTAGATTTATAGGAGAAAGAAGATGCAGGATTTTATCTATTATGCACCCACCAAAGTCTTCTTTGGTAAGGATAAGCAAAAAGATGTCGGCGCTATCATCAAAGATTATGGCTTTGATAAAATTATGCTCCAGTATGGTATGCGCAGTATCAAAAAAACAGGCCTTTATGATGAAGTGATGGCATCTTTAAAACAAAATGGTATTGAAGTTATAGAAATGGGCGGGGTAGAACCCAATCCGAAGATTACCTTTGTCCGCCAGGCGGTAGAAAAAGCCAAGGAAGAAAAGGTGCAGATGATTTTAGCGGTCGGCGGTGGCAGTGTTTTGGATTCCTGCAAATATACGGCGAATGGTGTTTATTATGATGGAGACCCCTGGGATTTTGCCATCGGAAAGCACCAGCCCCAAAAGGCGCTGCCGATTGGTTGTATTTTAACCATTGCGGCGGCAGGCAGTGAAATGAGTTCTTCTGCGGTGATTACCAATTTAGAAGAGAATATGAAGCGGGGTTTTAAAAGTGATAGCAACCGCCCCCTTTTTGCCATTTGCAATCCGGAACTGACCTATTCGGTGAGCCCTTATCAGACCGCTTGTGGCATTGTAGATATTATGGCACATACGATGGAGCGGTATTTTATCCCCTGTGGGGATACCCTCTTGACAGACGGCGTTGCAGAAGCAGTGCTCAGAGCCACCATTTCCGCAGGGAAAACCTTGATGGAAAACCCCAAGGATTACGATGCCAGAGCCACAATGATGTGGGCGTCCAGTTTGTCTCATAACGATTTGACCGGATGTGGCAGAGAAAATGCGTTGCCGGTGCATCAGTTGGAACACGCCCTATCTGGCGAATATGACCATATCGCTCACGGAGCGGGACTGGCAATGCTTTTCCCGGCTTGGGCAAGATATATCTATCGGGAAAACATAGAGCGGTTTGCACGGTTTGGCAGAAATGTCTGGGGCAGTGTTGCAAAGGACGATGAAGCCGCCGCTAAGGAGGGCATCGAAAGAATGGCAGAGTTTTTTGCATTTCTTTCTATGCCACAAAAACTTGGAGATTTTGGGTTAAATGAAAGTTGCATTGACCGTTTGACAGACCTTTGTACTTTTGGAAAGACCAGAACCATCAAGAGTTATCTTACTTTGGATGATGCAAAAATAAAAGAGATTTTTATCAGTTGCTTATAAAAGGAGAAACCTTTATGAAAATTGCCGTTTTGGATATTGCCACCTTAGGGAATGACCTAAACTTTGATGGCGTTCATGCTTTGGGCGATGTTTCTATCTATGATGTGACCTATCAGGAAGATGTGCCGCAGCGGATTGCCGATGCAGAAGTTTTGATTTTAAACAAAGTGAAGTTAACCAAAGAAAACCTTCCCTATGCCAAAAAATTAAAACTGATTTGTATTACAGCAACCGGTTTTGACAATGTGGATCTTGATTACTGCAAAGAACATGGCATTGCGGTCTGTAATGTGGCGGGATATTCTACTGATAGCGTGGTACAGTTGACGGTGGCAATGGCGTTTTCTCTGGCAACGAACTTACCTGCCTTTGACAGATATGTAAAGTCCGGCGCATATACGAGAAGCGGTATTTTTAATAAGATTACCCCCGTGTTCCGGGAGATTTCCGGCTTGACCTGGGGTGTGGTTGGCCTTGGCAGTATCGGCGGTAAGGTGGCAAAAATTGCAAAAACCATGGGTTGTCGGGTTTTGGCACATAAACGCACACCGGTGGAAGAGTTTCCTTGTGTAGATATGGAAACCCTTTGTAGGGAAAGTGATATTATCACGGTGCATACGCCACTTAATGACCAAACCCGTCATTTGATTAGCCGGGAACGATTATCACAAATGAAAAAGAACGCCATCTTAATCAACGTGGCAAGAGGTGCCGTCTTTGATGAAGAAGCGGTAACCAAAGCCATAGAAAAAGGGGAACTTGGCGGACTTGGGGTAGATGTTTATTCTACCGAGCCGATGCAGAAAGATAGCCCCTATCAAAGGATTTTAGATAGGGAAAATGTGATTTTTACCCCCCATATGGCGTGGGGAGCCTGGGATGCCAGACAGCGGTGTATTGATGAAGTGGTTTTGAATATCCAAAGTTTTGTGAACGGCGGAAATCGGTCAAGAATTGTCTGATGTTTGACTATTTTGGCAGGATATGGTATAATGTAGCATAAAAAGGAGTGTAGAGAGTTATGGAAAATGAAAAAAGAAGCAGTTTTACCGGTAAGTTAGGGTTTGTCTTAGCGGCTGCCGGTTCTGCGGTAGGATTGGGAAATATCTGGAGATTCCCTTACCTTGCGGCAAAGTATGGAGGAGGAATTTTCCTTTTAGTTTACATTATTCTGGCGGTTTCTCTGGGATTTGGTTTGATGACGGCAGAGATTGCCATCGGCAGAAAAACCGGCAAGAGTGCTATTGATGCTTTTAAACAGTTACATAAAAAGTTTGCTTTTATTGGTTATCTGGCGTCAGTAGTACCGGCGATTATTCTCCCTTATTATTCTGTCATTGGCGGTTGGGTAATGAAATATCTGTATGCCTTTGTCAGCGGTGGAATGAACGCGGCGGCGGAAGATGCTTTCTTTGGTGATTTTATCTCCCGGGGAGATGCCTCAGTTTTTTGGTTTGTTTTATTTTTGGGGATTACCGCACTGATTGTTCTTGGCGGCGTGGAAAAGGGTATCGAAAAGGTAAGCAAAATTATGATGCCTGTTTTGGTATTTTTATCCCTTGGCATTGCAATTTATTCCATTTGTTTGCCCGGTGCTATGGCAGGTGTCAAGTATTACATCATGCCTGATTTTAGTAAATTTTCTGCTACTACCGTACTTGCGGCAATGGGACAATTGTTCTATTCCATGTCCTTGGCAATGGGTATTATGATTACATACGGGTCTTATATGAAAAAAGAGGTTAGTCTGGAATCCTCGGTAACCCAGATTGAACTTTTTGATACCGGTATTGCTTTCTTGGCAGGATTGATGATTATCCCTGCGGTGTTTGTTTTCTCCGGCGGAACGCCGGAAGCCTTGGGTAAAGGTCCCAGTTTGATGTTTGTAACCCTGCCTAAGGTTTTTGCAACCATGCCCGGTGGCGTTTGGATTGGTATGTTGTTCTTCTTGCTGGTTCTTTTTGCGGCATTGACTTCTTCTATCTCTTTGATGGAAACGGTGGTATCTATCTTTTGCGACAAATGCAAAGTTAGCAGAAAAATCGGCTGGTTGATTACCCTTTTGTTATCCATTGGCCTTGGCCTTTTGTCCTCTTTGGGTTATGGTGTATGGGCAGATGTAAAGGTAATCGGAATGCAGTTCTTAGACTTCTTTGACTTTATCAGTAATAGCGTATTGATGCCGGTGGTTGCATTCTTTACCTGTATCTTTGTAGGCTACGTGTTAAAGCCGGAAGTGATTAACGATGAAGTAGAACTTTCCGGAAAGTTTAAGAGAAAGAAACTTTTCTGGGTGGTGATCAAATATCTGGCGCCCATCTGTATTGTGCTGATTTTAATTTCTTCTGTGCTGGATGCCTTTGGGATTTTCAAAATTTAATCAAGAATAAAAGAAAGATGTCTGTAAAAAGATTGTTTTTACAGACATCTTTTTGCTTTGTATTTCGATTATCCCAACAGAAACACATCTTTTTTCCGCTCTAACATTTCGTCAATCCGGGCAATGTAATCTTGGGGTTCTTTCACATTAAAAATCCGTTCAATGCGGTCAATCTTCCGGTCAACGGTTTTGGTAACCCCACCGCAACCCAAAGACAGAATGGTTTGAAATTCCTCCATAATATAGATGTTATAAAGACTTTCCAGTCCTGGTTTGGTATAGCCTACGTTCTCTAAATTTCCCAATTGATTTTTCTGGCGATAGAGATAGTAGGGATGCTTGCCAAGTTCTTTCATATGCCGATAAGCAAAATCTACCATCTGTGCCACCATGTCACCGGTGGTTAAATCATATTCCTCTAAGTTTTCGTGGAGGCGGGAAGACCGCTTGATGCTCATAGTATGTACGGTGGTATTTTCCGGAGAGAGTTTTTCCACTTCTTCCATCGTATAGCGGAAATGGTCTAAGGTTTCTCCGGGGAGCCCTGCAATCACATCCATATTGATGCAAGCAAAGCCTTGGCCTCTTGCCGCCTTCATAGCGGTACGGATATCTTCCGGTGTATGGGCTCTGCCAATGGTGTGAAGCGTCTTTTGGTTCATGGTTTGGGGGTTGATGCTAATCCGCCCTACCTTGTGATTTTTCAAAACCTTTAATTTTTCTTCGGTCACCGTATCCGGGCGTCCTGCTTCTACGGTAATTTCCTTACATCTGCTTAAATCAAAATGGCTTTCCACTTGGGAAAGAAGGACATCCATTTGCGGTGCAGAAAGGGTGGTAGGGGTACCACCGCCGATATAGACCGTTTCAATGTGCCGTCCGTTTTCTTCTGCCAACTTACCACAGTAGGCAATTTCCTTTTCAAGACAAGTTAAATATTCCGGAATCAACCTTGCCGCCTGACGGGTGCCACAGGTCACAAAGGAACAATAAAGGCAACGGGTAGGGCAAAAAGGAATGCCAATATAAAGGCTGATGCCGTCTGCGTCCATAGCGTTACGGATCGGCAACTCGCATTTGGCGGTTTCTAACACCAAAGCCGCTTTTTCTTCGGTGGTTCCACATTCTTTCATAAAATAAGTCATCACTTCCTGGTCAGACTTTCCCTCTAAAAGAAGTTTGGATGCGATCTTTGCGGGGCGAATTCCATTTAAAATACCCCAGGGAGTTTGTTTTTCACTCATTGCAAATATGGATTCCCCTTTCTTTCTTTGCCAATGGTGGTAGAGGGACCGTGCCCTGGATAAACTGGCGTTTCGTCCGGCAGGGGCATAAGTTTTTCCAAGATGGAGTTGATTTCTTGTTCCGTATCGCCGGTGGGGTGGTCTGTCCGTCCAATACTGCCCAAAAACAAGGTATCACCACTTAAAAGGATATTCCCATCGTAGAAACAAACGCTGTCTGAGGTATGTCCCGGGGTGTGCAGAACCTGAAAATTCTCACCGCCAAGGCTGAGGATATCTCCGTCTTTGAAAAGTCTGTCCGGGGTAAAGGGCGTCCAATTTTTTCTTACATAGCCACAGAGATTATAAGTTCCGTCTGCTAAAAAAGGAACACCGTTTTCATGAATGGAAACGGTGGCTCCGGTAGCATCTTTTAATTCCCTAAGGGCAAGAATGTGATCAAAATGCCCGTGGGTTAATACGATATCGGAAAGGGTATAGTCGTGCTCTTTCAAAAAAGCAAGGATGGTGTCAGCATCTGCCGGTGCATCAATGATTGTCGCAGTTTTTTTGTTTTCATCTGCTAAAAGATAGCAGTTGGTGGCAAGCAACCCCAAAGAAAATCGATGAAAAAGCATAACAAAATCCTTTCTATTGCCGACGTCTGTTTACAGAGAGAACACTCTCAATGTTTCGCAGTCGGTTGATGGTTTGTTCTAATTGTGAAGTGTCGGAAATTTCCAGAACCATTTCAATAATGGCAAGGTCCTTGCTGGTTCTGGCATTGATGTTGGTGGCTTGGGTTTTTAGTTCCGCTACGGCGGTCATCACATCCAATAGGAGATTGGGACGGTCGCCGGCAGTCACATAAAGCACAGTCTGGAAGGTATGGTTGGTTTCTTCTGCCCAGTGTACTGGAATAAATCGGGTCATTTCCTCGGTATTGGCTTGTGCATGAAGAACATTGATACAATCGGCACGATGGATGGCAACGCCTCTGCCACGGGTGACATAGCCTACAATTTTGTCACCAGGGACAGGACTGCAACAATGAGAAAAACGGGTAAGACAGTTATCAATACCCTCTACAATAACACCGCTGTTGTTGGGCTTGGTGGTGGTTTTTAAAACCATGGGAAGGATTTCTTCCGGGGTCAGGTTCTCGCTCTCCAACATCTTCTTTTTGCACTCGGTGATAAAGCGAGTGACAAAACGATTGGCGTTAGAACTGCCATAGCCGATGGCGGCATATAAATCTTCTAAGTTATTGAATCCGTATTTCCTGAGCAGGTCACGGAGGAGATCCTTGTCTTCTAAGAAACGGGCGGGGATGCCCTGCTGTTTCATAGATTTTTCCACAGTTTCCTGACCTTTTTCTATATTTTCCTCCCGGTTCATTTTCTTAAACCATTGGTTAATCTTATTCCGTGCCTGAGAGGTTTTACAAATCTTAAGCCAGTCAAGGTTAGGGCCTTTTCCTGCACCTGCGGTAATAATATCAATAATATCACCGTTTTTCAGGGCGTGGTCCAAAGTGACGATCTTGCCGTTGACCTTAGCGCCTGTCATCCGATTGCCCACGGCACTATGAATGGCATATGCAAAGTCGATGGGTGTTGCGCCAACGGGCAGGCTGATGACGTCGCCTTTGGGGGTAAAGACAAAGACCTCATCACTGAACATATCAATCTTTAAGGTCTGCATAAAGTCTTCCGCATTGGTCATATCTTTTTGGATCTCCAAAAGTTGCTTAATCCATTCCAACTTACTGTCCATATCATCGGCACCGCTTTTGCCCTCTTTGTATTTCCAATGGGCGGCAATGCCATTTTCCGCGGTGTGATGCATATCCCAGGTTCGAATCTGAATTTCAAAAGGTGTACCGTCCGGACCAATCAGGGTAGAATGGAGGGATTGGTACATATTTGGCTTGGGCATAGCGATATAGTCTTTAAAACGACCGGGCATAGGTTTATATTCTTCGTGCACCATACCCAGGACGGTATAACAGTCGGCAATAGAACCCACGATGACCCGTACTGCAAAAAGGTCATAGATTTCATCCAGGTTTTTATTTTGGATAAACATTTTCCGGTAAATGCTGTAAAAATGCTTTGCCCGACCCTCTACATGGGCGTTGATATGCAGATTTTCCAACTTGGTTTTAAGTAGTTCAATGATGGCGTTAATGTAACGCTCCCGCTCTTCCCGACGCTGTGAAATCTTATCGACGATTTCGTAATAAGCGATGGGGTCGATATAGCGCAGTGCCAAATCTTCCAGTTCCCATTTGATTTTGGACATACCAAGACGGTGAGCAAGTGGTGCATATACCTCTAAGGTTTCCCGGGCGATTTCTCTTTGCTTTTCTTCCCGCTGGAACTTTAAGGTCCGCATATTATGAAGACGGTCAGCCAATTTAATGACAATAACCCGCACGTCCTTTGCCATAGCAAAGAACATTTTTCTCAAATTTTCGATCTGTTGTTCTTCTTTGGAAGTATAAGGAATTTTGTCAAGTTTGGTAACACCGTCCACCAATAAGGCAATCTCTTCGCCGAATTCTTTGGTCAGTTCCTCCTCGGTGACATCGGTATCCTCTACCACATCGTGAAGGAGAGCAGCACAGATAGACTGTGGGTCTAATTCCAGCCCTGCAAGAACATAAGCAACCTGTGCCGGATGGGTGAAATAAGGTTCTCCGGATTTGCGAACCTGTCCTTCGTGCTTTTCCAAAGCAAAGGCGTAGGCCTTTTCCACCATGGCAAAGTCATCGCCCTGATGATATTCCCGGATTTTTTTCAGTAAGGTTTCAAGTTTGATGAGAGCCATAGAAAAGACCTCCTTTCATAATGACAGAAAACGCCGGACTGGTACAGTGCCGGCGTTTTTAAAATCTAAATGGGTTACTCTTCTTCGCCGGTTTTCTTGATGTCCTTCAGGATAAGTTGTACGTTTTGGAATCCTTTATAATCATTGATATCCAGAGAGAAGGCTACGTCAATAAAGTCGCCCTCTTCTAAGTGCTGATAATATTCGCCCATACCAAAACCAACGGAGTCTAAATATTTACCATCTTTTAAAAGGGTCATCCGCAGATGTTTGCCCTCGCTCATCACGCTGATTTTGTGAATCTTAATGTTGCGGATGGCAAAGAGGGGAATGGGGTTTTCTACCCCAAAAGGTTGCAGACGACTGATGTCGTTAACGGTTTCTAATGTAATATAGGGTGCCTTGATGGCGGCATCCAGTAAAATCGTAGGTGTCAACATGGTTTCGCTGAACTGGTTTTTGGAGCAGTTGTTAATCTTCTGGCGGAACGCCTCAATGTTTTCTGCCTTGATGGTAAGACCTGCGGCAAGTTCGTGACCACCGAATTTCTCCAATAAATCCGAACAGTTTTCCAAAGCGCCAAAAAGGTTAAAACCGTTTACGCTACGGCCGGAACCTTTTGCTTCACCACCGTCAATGGCGAAGAGGATGGATGGCTTATAGAATTTTTCCGTGATTTTAGAGGAAACGATACCCACAATGCCGTGGTGCCAGTTTTCGTGAGGGATGACGATAACGTCATCGTCTTTTACCTCAGGATGATTTTCTAAGTAGTCCATGGCCTCTTTGAACATTTTTTGTTCTGTCTGTTGACGCAGGGTGTTTTCTTCACAAAGAGATTCTGCCAGTTCCTGTGCCCGGGCAGGGTCATCCGTTAAGAAAAGTTCCACGCTACGGGACGCACACCCCAATCTTCCGCTGGCGTTAATTCTGGGAGCAATGGTGTAACCAATGGTAGAAGTGGTGATGGCTTTGCCGTTGGTAGAAACATCAATCAACGCCTTCAAGCCAATGTTTTTGGTGTTCTTAAACCGCTTTAAACCCTCGGTTACAATCACGCGGTTTTCGTCTACCAAAGGTGAAATATCCGCAACCGTACCAAGACACATAAGGTCGGCATATTTTTCTACTAAGTCCGGCACGGACTCTGCATCGTCAAGAGCCTGAATCAGTTTAAATACAACGCCAACGCCGGCAAGACTCTTAAAGGGATAGGGACAATCCTTTCTCTTGGGGTCTACCGATGCATAAACAGAGGGAATCTGTTCTTTGCATTCGTGGTGGTCGGTCACAATTACGTCAAGACCGATGGACTGTGCATATTGGCTCTCTTCTACTGCGGTAATGCCGGTGTCTACGGTAATAATCAAAGAAGTGCCACTGTTACGGATTTTATCAAGGGCGTCACGGTTGATGCCATAACCTTCCTGCATACGGTCCGGTACGTAGTAGTCAACCTCAATACCCATTCCCTGCAAATGCTTATAAAGAATGGCAATGGAAGTGATACCGTCTACGTCATAATCGCCATAGATGGTGATTTTTTCTTTCTTGTCCCGTGCCTGACGGATACGGTCTGCCGCCTTTTCCATATCTTTCATTAAATAGGGGTCATGCAGAATCCCTAAATCATTGGAAAGAAAGTTCTGGATAGCAGCATCTTCACGAACGCCACGGTTATACAAAATGATGGCAGTAAGAGGAGATATCTGAAATTTTTTAGAAATCTCTACCACACGGTTTTTATCAAACTCTCTTAAAAGCCACTTTTTCTTCAACATAATAAAATTCTCCCTGGTTTGTTTGATTTGTAACGAATGATGTATTGCTACCAATGATGCAAATACACATACAAAGTTATTTTATCACGGTTTTTTGTAAATTACAACACTTTTTTCCCGGAAAAGCCGTGAAAACTAACCAAAAAATTAGTATAAAGATTATCAAAAAAGTCCAATCCCCTATGTTGTGGGACGGATGTGTTTTTGCATTCTGAGGTCTTGCCCGATAAAGGGAATGATGTCGTAACTTCCCCAAAGCCGGGAAGTAAACCGTTTGCTGTAAAGTTGCTCTAACGCCTCGGAATTTAAGTTGGTGGAAAGCACGGTGCTTTTCCCCTGCATTCCTCTGGTATTGATTAAATCAAAGGCAACCGCAGCGGTGTAGGCGGTGACAAACTCGGTTCCCAAATCGTCAATAATCAAAAGGTCTGTTTGATAGACTTGGTTAGAGAGAGAGGTAGCCTGCTCCAATTCCTCGCCGGAAAGTCTGCCAAACTTTAATTTTTCCAACAGTTCAAAAAGCCGAAAAGCAGATTGATAACAGACGGACTTTCCTCTGCCAATGGCATAGTTTGCAATACAACTGGAAAGAAAGGTTTTCCCGGTGCCGGCATTTCCCATCAAAAGAAGATTGCTATGGGTTTCGTCAAAGGTTTCTGCAAAGCGGAGACCCTTTTCGTAAGCGGCTTTCATATAGGCAAGAGGTTGTCTGCCGTTTTCTTCCGGTTGTTTGGCAAAAAGACTGTAATCCACCCGACTGAAAGTTTGTTCTTTCATATAGTCAGTCAGGTTGGCAAAATCCCCTAAATGTTTGGTGGCGAGTTGTTTCAGACAACTGCAACGATGACCTTGTTCGTCATAGCCGGTGTCCCGGCAGAGGGAACAGGTATAAATATCTTCCAAATAGTCTTCCGGATAGCCAAGCCGTGTTAAAAGGTCGGCTTTCTCTTTTTTGAGAGCGCGAATGGAAGATTTGATTTCTGCAAAACTGCCACCTTCTAAAACGCAACGGACCAAAGCGGTGCCGTTGTGCCGCAGACCGGCTTCAATCTTGGCATATTCTGCGGGAGCACTGCTTCGTACCGCAGAAATCCGCCGTTCTTGTTCGGATTGATTTGCTTCCCGCCGGGCGATAAGTTCCCGGTTTGCTAACGTGTATGCAGATTCCATAGACTCACCTCATTCATTTCCATTATCCAGCATCAAATCCAAAAGTTGTTCTTCTAATTTGTCATAGTCTACCGAGTTGGTATCTACATAGTTGACAAATCCGTTGGATTTGGGATTTTTCTTCTGGGTGGCGGAGCGGGGACGGGTTTCTGCCTCGTAGGATTTGACTTCTTCCTCGGAGGAGAGCCCTGCTTCCAACCAGTTTTGCAAAATCTTGTTCATATAATTGAGAGAAAGTTTCCCGGTATTGGCAACCGTACGGTCATAAGCCAAAGTAATCAGTTCCGGCGAGAGTGACGGATTTTCCGCCCATTGTTTAAGATATTTTTTTTCGGTGGTGGTAAGTGCCCGGTCATAGATGCCTAAAATGGAGCATATTTTTCGTTCTTTGGTATCCCTTTCTTCTAATTCCGAAACGTATGCTTCGGCGGCTTCAAAGGTGTCAATCCCTCTGTCTGCCCAATCCATGGCAACGGTTTCTAAATAACGCCGTCCGGTTTTTCCCCGCTTTGCGCCGTAAGAGAGAAGCATAGTGATGACTTCCACCGGAAGCCCCAACCAATCCACAAAGGAGTAGAGCATTTCCATATCCGCCTGGGTCAGGATTTTATGGAGAACCGTCTCTGCCTGATAAAAGAGTCCGGAAATGGATTTGTTGGTGGATGCCACCGCATCAATTTCTGCCATAGAGTAAGAAGGGCGGGTGGAACGTTTAGGACTTGCCACAATATCCGGCTTCTTTTGGGGAGGGATTGTGGTTTGCCCCGATGGTGCCAAAAAGGCGTATTCTGTCCCGGTGCGTAACAGTTCTCCACGACTTACCCAAAAATCCAAAATAAAATCTACGTGTTCCGGTGCAATATCCAAATCCTGAGAAATCTGTTGCTTAGAGGGGAAAGTACCATCCCTGTCAACCAGATATTGCAGGTAAAGATAAACCTGAATATATTCCGGCTTGGAAAAACGAACATATTTTTCTACAAAATCGTAGGAAACGGAAAAGGATTTCATCAGAACACCTCCTAACATTACTTCCCCACACAGAACCGTGAGAAAACCTGATCAATAATTTCTTCCTGTACCGTCTGCCCGGTGACTTCCCCTAAGGCAGAAAGAACATCTTCTAAATCGACAAACAATAAATCATAAGGCATACCGTCACGGTTGGCGGCATCTGCCAGAGAGAGGGCATCCAAGGCCTTTAACAAGGCATCCCGCTGGCGGGTGTTGCTAAGGTAAACTTTGCCCGGTGTAAGTCCCTCTTTCAGGAAAAGTCCAGTAATGGCATTTTCTAAATGGTCAATGCCGATAACTTCTCCGGTTTTGGGAACGGCGGTTTCAATAATTCTGCCTGCCATAATGCCCAATGCATCTGCCGCGTCCTGTGGGGTTAAGGTCTTGCCCTGGTCTGTTTTGTTAAGCAGAACCAAAACGTTTTTGTTGATAAGGTCCTTGGCAATCTCTTTGTCCTCCGGGGTAATGCCGGTACTGTTATCTATCACAAAAAGACAAAGGTCTGCATCCTGCATCTGTGCTTTGGCACGGTCAATGCCAATCTGTTCTACCCGGTCATCGCTCTGCCGTAGGCCTGCGGTATCCAAAAGCCGAAGGGATACACCGCTTAAATTAACAGTTTCTTCAATAATATCCCGGGTGGTACCGGGAATGTCGGTTACGATAGCGCGGTCGTATCGTGCCAGGGCGTTAAGCAGAGAAGATTTCCCTACATTGGGTCTTCCCGCAATGACGGTCACAATCCCATCCCGAAGAATTTTACCTGTCTCAAAGGTGCCAAGCAGAGTGCGAATTTCTTCGCCCAAACGTTTTAATTGGGCTTCAATCTCTTCCCGGGCGGGGGCGTCTACCTCCTCGGGATAATCTGCCGCCGCAGAGATGTGGGCGGTGAGTGCCATCACCATCTCCCGTAGGTGGTCTATTTTTTCTGCCAAGGCTCCACTTAAAGAACGGGCGGCGTTGGTAAGTCCCAAAGAGGAACGGGCGTCAATCACATCCATGACCGCTTCTGCTTCATCCAAACTGGTTTTTCCGTTCAAAAATGCACGGCGGGTAAATTCACCGCCCTCCGCCAGTCTTGCTCCCGCTAAGAGCAGTTGCTTTAAAATCCGGTCTGCCGCAAAAAAACCGCCGTGGCAATGAATTTCCACCACATCTTCTCCGGTATAGGAGTGAGGGGCATTCATTCGTACCGCCAAAGACTGGTCAATCAAAGCGTCAGGGTTCTTCCATTCGTGCACTTTGCAAAGGTATAATTTATGGCTCTCCCAAACGGAAATTTCCTTTCCGGAAAGGGAAGAAAGCACCTGGCCTGCAATTTCAGATGCGTGGGTTCCGCTTAGTCTTAAAATGGCAATGCCACCCGTTCCAATAGGGGTGGCGATTGCAACAATGGTATCGTGCAGTTTCATAATGATTCTCCGTAGACGAAAACGAGTAATTAGTTCTTCTTGATGTTTTCCACCAGTTCCCGGATGATAGCGGCAAGTTCAGTGTCACCGCTTAAACTTTGCCGGATTTTTTTTACCGCCGTCATAACGGTGGTGTGGTCACGATTGAATTCTTCTCCGATTTTAGGATAGGATTCATCTAACACTTCTCTGGCTATGTACATGGCAATATGCCGGGGATATGCAATGTCATTGGAGCGGCGTTTGGTTGCCAAAGAATCGGCAGGAAGCCGGAAGTATTTTTCTACCTCGCTGATAATTACCTTGGTGGTAATGTTTTGCTGTGGCAGGGTGGAAAGGATTTCCTTTAATGCCTTTTGCGCCAGTTCCAAAGAAATGGTGTTGGTCCGTTCAATACCGGCATAAGCCAGAATTCGTTTTACGGCACCCTCCAAATCCCGGACATTGGATTTGATGTTGTTTGCCACATATTCCACAATTTCTTCATCGAAGGTGAAATATTCTTCTTCAATCTTGGCACGTAAAATGGCCAAACGTGTCTCATAATCCGGCGGTTGTACGTCAGCCAAAAGACCCATCTGGAACCGGCTTTTCAGCCTGTCCGTCAAATGGGGCGTCTCCGAGGGGAGCCGGTCAGAGGTCAGTACAATCTGTTTGCCTGCTTCGTGCAGCGTATTAAAGGTGTGGAAAAATTCTTCCTGGGCAAGTTCCTTGGTGGCAAGGAACTGTACGTCATCCATTAACAAAAGGTCCACATTCCGATGTTTCTTTCTGAAATCTTCGTTGGTTTTTTCTCGGATGGCGGTAACCAGTTCGTAGGTGAACTTTTCGCTGGTGGTATAGAGCACCTTTTTCTCCGGATAATTTTCCAAAAAGTAATTACCGATGGATTGCAGAAGATG
>JAZPYU010000104.1:0-4843 GCA_045544295.1 Ructibacterium sp.
TTGGCAATCGGTGGTGAGGAGTCTAAGTTTGGTGCTCCTTATGTTGACGGTGCAACCGTAACCGCAACCGTTGCAAAGCAGGGTAAGGCAAAGAAGATCATTGTTTATAAGTATAAGCCTAAAAAGGGTTATCACAAAAAGCAAGGTCATAGACAACCTTACACCAAAGTTGAAATCACAGCGATCAATGCCTAATGGTAGTTCGCTTTACTTGAACTGAGAAGGAGTGAGAAAACATGGCTCATAAGAAAGGTATGGGTAGCACCAAAAACGGTAGAGACTCTGAGTCCAAACGTCTTGGTGTGAAAAAGGGTGACGGTCAGCCGGTATTGGCAGGCAATATTCTCGTTCGTCAGAGAGGCACCAAAATTCATCCCGGTATCAATGTTGGTAAAGGCACCGATGATACGCTTTTTGCATTGATCGACGGTAGAGTTAAGTTTGAGCGCAAAGGTAAGGATAAGAAACAGGTATCTGTTTACGAAATCGCTCAGTAATTTAGCTAATTAGGGGTGGACAGTTGTCCGCCCCTTTTTTCATTAAACAGAGAATAGGAGGGGTTGTTGTGTTTTCTGATTTTGCCAAAATATTCATCAAAGCCGGAGACGGCGGCAATGGTGCAGTTACCTTTCATAGAGAAAAGTATGTAGCAGCCGGCGGCCCGGATGGCGGTGACGGTGGCAGAGGCGGTAACGTGGTCTTTGTGGCTGATAAAAATATCAATACCTTAATGGATTTCCGCTATAAACGTAAATATGTGGCAGAGGCGGGCGGTAACGGCAGAGATGCTAAACGCAACGGGAAAAACGGACAAGATTTGGAAGTTCGCGTTCCGGTAGGTACGTTAATTCGGGAAGCAGAAAGCAATCTTGTCATCTGTGATTTAAAAGAAGACGGGCAACGTGCCAAGGCTGCCAAAGGCGGCATCGGCGGTTGGGGAAATGCTCATTTTGCAACCGCAACCCGGCAGACTCCTAAGTTTGCAAAGGCGGGTATGCCCGGAGAAGAATTCTATGTGACTTTGGAACTGAAACTTATTGCTGATGTAGGACTTTTGGGCTTTCCCAATGTGGGTAAATCTACCTTCCTTTCCATTGTTAGTGATGCAAGACCTAAGATTGCCAACTATCATTTTACCACCTTGCAACCCAATTTGGGCGTGGTAGATATGGGTGACGGCGGCGGATTTGTAGTGGCAGATATCCCCGGTATTATTGAGGGTGCCCACGAAGGTGTTGGCCTTGGACACGAGTTCTTACGCCACGTAGAAAGAACACGGCTTTTGCTTCATATTGTGGATGTGTCCGGCGTAGAAGGCAGAGACCCCTTAGAGGATTTTGCTGCCATCAACCAGGAACTGAAGTTATACAGCCCGAAACTGGCAGAAAAACCCCAGATTGTCCTTGCAAATAAAAAAGACATTCCCAATTTTGAGGAGAATTTTGCAGTATTCAAAGAAACCTTGGAAAAAGAGGGATATCAGGTGTTTGCCATCTCTGCGGCAACCAGACAAGGTATGACAGAAGTGCTGAATAAAACCTGGGAAGCCCTTTCTAAACTTCCCAAAGAAGAAGAGACCGATTACGAAATGTTTGAGTTCGGGCAGGGTAAAATGGATGATACCATCACCGTTACCCGTGCCGAGGACGGTGTCTTTGAAGTGGAGGGACTTCGGGTTCGGAAAATCGTTGGTTCTACCAACTTTGATGATTATGAATCCTTGCAGTTCTTCCAGCGTTCCCTGATTAAGTCCGGTGTGATTGCACAGTTAGAGGATGCCGGTATTCAGGAAGGTGACACCGTAAGACTTTACGGCGTAGAATTCGATTATGTTCCATAAGGAATAAGTTATAAAAAATGAGAAAGACTACCAATGGTAGTCTTTTTCTTTTGAGGTGATTGTTTGAAAAAAT
The DNA here is from genome assembly GCA_045544295.1 of Ructibacterium sp. Lineage (GTDB taxonomy): Bacteria > Bacillota > Clostridia > Monoglobales > Monoglobaceae > Ructibacterium. The sequence continues at coordinate 1,914 of JAZPYU010000104.1, forward strand.
ATTGGAAGCATATCATAATTGGACTTGTCAGCGGTGTTTTAAACGGACTTTTCGGTGCCGGTGGCGGCAGTGTGGTGGTGCCGGCTATGGAGAAATTTTTAAATATGGATGAAAAGAAATCCCACGCCACCGCCATTGCCATTATCTTTTTATTTTCCATTGTCAGTATGATATTCTATCTTTCCAAAGGATATTTTGATGTTGGAATATGGATTCCCGTTACAGTGGGCGGTATAGCAGGAGGTTTGGTTGGCGCCAAACTGCTTTCTAAAATCCCCAAAGGTTGGCTTAAAGTGATTTTTGGCGGTGTGATCATCGTTACCGCTATCAAAATGGTTTTTTAGGAGGAGAAGATGATACAGATTTTGACAGGGTTTTTCAGCGGTATTATCAGCGGAATGGGGATTGGTGGCGGTGCTATCTTAATTCCTGCATTGACCATGTTCCAAGGTGTTTCCCAGCAGGTGGCACAAGGAATTAATTTAGTCTATTTTTTGCCTACAGCGATTGCGTCATTATTCATTCATATCCGTAATAAAAACGTAGAGATGAAAACAGCGGCAATCATTGGTGTCGCCGGACTTTTTGGTGCCGCCGGAGGCGCCTTTCTTGCTACGCAAATGGAGGGGGACCTTCTTAGAAAACTCTTTGGCGGCTTTCTTTTTTTGATTGGAATGTATGAGGTTTTTAAAGGGATAAAAATAATCAGGAATAACCGATAAAAAAGAAATGGGAACTTGATTTATGGTAGTTGTATGATATAACGAGTTTGCAACGCAAACTCAATGAACTGCCTTGCAGTAGCAAAGACGGATAAATATAAAAAACAAGTCACATTTGTGACTTGTTTTTTGTGTTAACTCATTTTGCTATTGTATTCATAGAGAAAATATGATATAGTGATATAACAAGCAGATAGAAAAGGAGCGTTGAAAAATGGAATACAAAAAACCTTTCAAGTTGTACCCTGCCTTTCAGGAATATATTTGGGGTGGAACAAAACTCAATGATAGATATTATAAAAACAGCGGTTTTGCAAAAACCGCAGAAAGTTGGGAACTGAGCACCCATCCGGATGGATTAAGCAGGATTGTTGGCGGAAATCTTGATGGAGTTTCTTTGGCAGAATATATCAAAGAAAACCCGGAAGTTTTAGGAACCAATCGGAAATCAGATGAACTTCCCATCCTTATAAAATTAATTGATGCAGAGGATAAGTTGAGTATTCAGGTTCATCCTAATGATGAACAAGGCCATCAATGGGAAGGCCAAAATGGAAAGACGGAGATGTGGTATATCGTCGATGCCGATGATGATGCAGAAATTATCTATGGTGTAAAAGAGGATATCACCAAAGAACAGTTAAAAAATGCAATTACGGATAATAGCGTTATGCATCTTTTGGATTCTGTTAAGTCAAAGAAAGGTGATGTATTCTTTGTTGATGCAGGTACCATCCATGCCATCGGTAAAGGAAACCTTATTGCTGAAATTCAGCAGAATTCCAATGTGACGTATCGACTTTATGATTATGACAGACGTGATAAAATGGGGAACCCCCGTGAACTTCATATAGAAAAGGGCGTTATGGCTGCTGTTACCCAAAAAACAGGGAAAAGAGAAATTCCTGTTTGTAGCGATAATAGCAGATTATTAGGCGCTTGTGAGTATTTTGCAGTAAAAGAGTTTGCGGTGGAAGATAAACTCTGTATGGAGTGTTATCCAGAAAGTTATCAGGCCATTGTTGTGGTAGATGGCCAACTGGAACTTCTATATGCAGAAGAAAAAGAACTGGTAAAAGCGGGAGAAACTGTCTTTCTGCCTGCCGGTTTTGGTAAGTATACCTTAACGGGCTGTGGGAAAGTATTGGTTGCACAGAACCCGCCCAGATATTTTGTTGGTATTGATCTTGGCGGAACCAATATCGCAGCTGCTGTTGTGGATGAATACGGCGTAATTTACGGAAGAAGTAAGAGAAAAACCAATATGCCTCGTTCCTATCAAGAAATTTTTGATGATATGGCTTTATGTGCCAAAGATGCCGCCAAAGAAAGCGGTATTGCTTGGGAGGAAATTGAGAACGTAGGTATTGGTTGTCCCGGTGCCATCAACAAGAAAAACGGCAATATAGATTTTTCTAATAATCTTGATTTTTATGATGTTCCCATTACTGAATATATGCAAAATCAACTTGGTAAGAAAGTATATGTGGAAAACGATGCCAATAGCGCCGCGTGGGGTGAATATGTAGCCGGAAGCGGTAAAAACACTTTGAGTATGATATTGTTGACCTTGGGAACCGGTGTAGGTAGCGGTATTATCAACGATGGACATCTGTTCCGTGGTGCTTTTGATACCGGCGCAGAATTAGGACATATGGTGATCGTTTCTAATGGAGAAAATTGCACTTGTGGACGAAAAGGTTGTCTGGAAACCTATGCTTCTGCCACAGCGTTGGTGAATCAAACCAAAGAGGCTATGAAAAAACATCCTCAGTCTGCTATGTGGAATGTGGTGCAGGGAGATATAGAAAAAGTTAATGGAGAAACAGCCTTTGCGGCAAAAGATTCTGTCGCAGAAGAGGTAATCAACGGTTATCTTGGATATCTTTCGGAGGGCATTGTTAATATTGTTAATATGTTCCAGCCGGAAATGATTTGTTTGGGCGGTGGTGTTTCCGGCGCAGGAGAAAGGATACTGGCACCTATTGCAGAGGCCATCAAGACAAAGTCCTTTGCCAGATTTGGCAATCAATATACTGATGTAAAAATTGCCTCCTTGGGTAATGACGCCGGTATCATTGGCGCAGCACTTCTCTGGAAAAACGAAGAATAAAAAAAGGGAATGTAAAAAACTTTGTTTTTTACATTCCTTTTTTTAGGTAGAGTGGTTGCGCACGGTCTCGGCTCTCGCCTCGGTTGGTGCAGAAC
>JAZPYU010000105.1:0-1575 GCA_045544295.1 Ructibacterium sp.
GTTCCAAATTTATTGTAGTCTTTATTATTTTTGGTGCATTTTTAGAACGAACAGGTATTGCAGATTTCTTTATTAAAATTTCCAATGCAGTTGTCGGTGGGTTTTCTGGCGGCCCTGCGAAAGTTGCGGTTGTTGCCAGTGCCATGGAAGGAATGGTATCCGGTTCTTCTGTGGCAAATACAGTTGGTTCTGGTTCTGTGACCATCCCATTGATGAAGAAGACGGGATACAAACCGGAATTTGCCGCTGCGGCAGAAGCATCTGCTTCCACAGGCGGTCAGATTATGCCGCCGATTATGGGTGCAGCAGCGTTTTTGATGGCAGATTATGTAGGTGTACCATATAGCAATATTGTTATTCGTGCAATCCTGCCTGCAATTCTTTATTTTGCTGGTGTATTTATTGCAGTACATCTGGAAGCAAAGAAGGAAGGATTGAGAGGTCTTACCCGCGAAGAGTTGCCGAGATTTTTGCCACTTTTAAAACAATCTTATTTGCTTTTGCCGTTGATTATTTTGATTTATTTGGTAGGAACCAGTCAAAAATCTATCCAATATGCAGCAGCCATTGCAATTATTGCAGTAATTGTTGTAAGTTTGTTTAACAAAGAGAATCGTATTAGCCCCAAACGAATTTGGGAAGCACTGGCTGCCGGCGGTCAAGGAATGATTGCCGTTGCCGCGGCTTGTGGTATCGCAGGGGTTATAGCCGGAACCATCACAATGACCGGACTTGCTAATATGATGATCAATGGTATTGTGGCATTGGCGGGTAGCCAAGTTATTGTTGCACTTTTCTTAACAATGCTTTGTTGTATTGTTCTTGGTATGGGCGTGCCTACCACTGCGAATTACTGCATTATGGCAGCAACCTGTGCTCCTATCTTAATTCGTATGGGTGTTCCTGCGATTGCTGCACATTTCTTTGTTTTCTATTTTGGTATTGTTGCGGATTTAACACCTCCCGTGGCATTGGCAGCCTATGCAGGTGCCGCAATAGCCCAAGCCAACCCGATGAAGACAGCCTTTACTTCAACCAAACTTGCCATTGGTGCATTCATCGTCCCTTATGTTTTTGCTTTAAATCCTGCAATGTTGTTTATTGATACCTCTGCCATGGAAGTAATTTTAATTATCATCACTTCACTGATTGGTATTTTTGCAGTTTCTGCATCTCTGGAAAGATATTTCTTAGATCATATGCCATGGTATCAAAGAATTGTTTCTGCCGTTGGTGGTTTACTCTTGATCTACCCCGGCACAGTTACCGACTTCGTAGGCGTTGGTTTGGTTGCAGTGGTTGTTCTGTTGCAGTTCCTCTTAAAAAAGAACACTGCTACTCTCCAATAAAATGATGTAAAAGTTCTGCTGTGAATCATAGCAGAACTTTTTTCTTTTTGTTGAAAAATTAGTTTTTTTGTGATATACTGAAAATAACTAAAATTTCCATTGGAGGATAATGTTATGTGGTTCCTTTTAGCGTTATTGTCCGCAATCTTTGCGGCACTTACTTCAATTCTTGCCAAAATAGGTATTGAAGGCGTTAACTCCAACCTTGCGACTGCAATTCGTACCG
>JAZPYU010000106.1:0-5135 GCA_045544295.1 Ructibacterium sp.
GTTCGCAACCGCAGTCACAGTCACAATTGCAGTCACAATCATCAAAATCAATTTCGATGATTTCGCCGCAATCGGGGCATTTGAATACGCCGTCTGCCAGATCGTCCAGATCGTCTTCGGTCAGGTCGATTTCTGCACCGCATTCTTCACAAACCAGGGTGTAGAGGTCATCTTCATCATTGTAGCCATAAACTTCGTCACCGATTACTTCGATAACATCTTCCATCTCCTCAATTTTGTCAGCCAGGAAAGCCTGTTCGCTGTCAATCAGTTCCAGGTCCTCTGCCATATCACCCAAAAGGTTTAAAATTCCGTCTAAGAGTTTACCCTCTGTGGTTTCGGTATCTAACTTTAATCCATCTGCTAAGCCCTTTAAATAAGCCGCGCGATTTGAAATTTCAGACATAGTATTTTCCTCTTTTCTTTATACTCTTTCCATATATTCGCCGGTACGGGTATCAATACGAATGGTATCACCCTCGTTTACGAACATAGGAACGGTGATGATGGCACCGGATTCTACGGTTGCCGGTTTGGTTACGTTGGTAGCCGTGTTACCCTTAACACCCGGTTCGGTGGCAGTAACCTTCATTTCTACAAAGGTGGGAGGCTCTACTGCGAACACGTTACCCTTGTAGGAAAGAATTTTAACGGTCATATTCTCCATCACAAATTTCAAAGCATCGCCCAATTGATCCTCGCTGAGGGGAATCTGGTCGTAGGTTTCCTGATCCATAAAGTAGTAAAGGCCGCTATCCTCGTAGAGATATTCCATATCCTTTCTCTCAATACGAGCCGGCTCTACTTTTTCGGTGGGGTTGAAAGTTCTTTCAACCACGCCGCCAGTCATAACATTCTTCATTTTGGTTCTAACAAAGGCCGCACCCTTGCCCGGCTTTACATGCTGGAACTCTACTACTTGGTATACGTTACCGTCATATTCAAATGTAAGGCCGTTTCTAAAATCACCTGCACTTATCATTGGTGAACCCTCCTATCAGTTGTTTACTTATTTTTATTGTATACTAATCCTTGCAAAAAAGCAAGTGTTTTTTCAAATTCTTACAGTTCCAATAATTCTTTGGAAAGATGGGTCAGATTTTCTATGCCGTCTTGGGTGACACAAACCATATCTTCAATCCGCACTCCTCCAAACATTGGCAGATAAATGCCCGGCTCACAAGTAACCACCATTCCTGCCTCCAGCACCGTTTCAGAAAAAGGAGAAAGATTGGGTTGTTCGTGAATCAAAAGTCCCACGCCATGACCCAGACTATGTCCAAAATACTTGCCGTAGCCGGCGTCTTCTATCACTTTTCGGGCAGCGGTATCCGCTTCTTTTCCGGTGATGCCTGCCTTGATAGCAGAGAGGCCGGTCTCCTGGGCTAAAAGTACCGTCTGATAAATCTTTTTCTGTTCCTCTGTGGCTTTTCCCACCACCAAGGTGCGGGTCATATCAGAGCAATATCCCCCATAACGGCAACCAAAATCCAAAGTGACAAAATCACCCAATTCTATCTTTTTCCCGTTCGGTTTCCCATGGGGCATACTGGATTTTACTCCGGATACCACAATGGTTTCAAAAGAGGTGCCTTCTGCCCCCAGTTTCCGCACCTGATATTCCAGTTCTGCCGCAATTTCACATTCGGCTACCCCGGGTTTGATTTGGGGAAGCACCTTTAAAAATGCATCTACCCCAATTTGCTCTGCTTTTCTGAGCAGGGATAACTCTTCCTCTGTCTTCACCATCCGGTATCCTGCCAATTCTTTGGTCATTCCCACAAAGGCTATCCCCTGCATCGCCTTTTGCAACCCCTGATACTCCTGCACACTCATTTCCCCATCTTCAAAAGCAAGGGTTTTACTCCCGGCTTCCTTGATGCGGAGAAAAATTTCTTCATTGCGTTTGCCACCGGCAAACTCTATTACGGTAAAATCTTTTGCCTCATTTTTTGCCGCCTCGGTATAGCGGGAATCCACAAATAAAAACTTGGTGTTTTCCCCTATCAAAGCGACACCTTCTCCTCCGCAAAACCCCGTAAAATAACGAAGGTTATGAGGAGAAGCAACCAAAAGAGCATCTGCCTTTTCCCAAAGAAAGTTTAATCGCTTCTGCATATTATCCCAACTTTCCCTGATAAATTTTCTGCATCTCTACCGCATCCTCGGTTTGGGTACCGGCAGATTCACAGATAATCCGTGGGCCAAGCCCCCGCTCTGCCAACAGTTCCCCTAAGGGGTCAAAGTCCGGCTCGTATTGGGTATCGGCAAACGTATGATGCTTCTTCTCGCCTGCATTGGTATATTCAATTCTGCTGAAATGCGCGTGAAAGGCTTCCGCCTGATGAGGTTTTAACTTTTCGCCCATCAAATCAAGGATTTCTGCAAAGTCTTTCTTTTCTTTCAGGCCGCCTAAGGTTCTGGCATTCACATGGCCAAAATCAATGGTAGGAATCAACCGGTCACTCAGTTTGCAAAGAGCAATCACTTCTTCCACCGTACCTAACTGATTGATTTTCCCCATGGTTTCCGGGCAGAGATAAATATCTCCATATCCCTCTTGGTCTGCGGCTTCTAATGCCCGATAAAGGGTATCTTTGGCAAGGTCTAATGCCTCTTTCCGGGTAATCTTTCCGCAAGAGCCGGAGTGCACCACCACCCGGTCTGCGCCCATGCCCTTTGCCGCCTTTAAGGTCTCTAAAATATAGTTGATACTATTATCCCGCTTTACCTTTTCTACTGAAGAAAGGCTGATATAATAAGGGGAATGTACCGAGAGAAGAATTCCCTCTTTTTTGGCGTTTTCCCCTAAAATTTGGGCGCCGTCTTCGGAAATTCTTACTCCGTGACCGCATTGGAATTCATAGCAATCAAGGCTATGGCTCCGCACCCAGGCGGGGGCTTCTAAACTGGATTTATGACCGGCATCAAAAAAACTTTCGCTGTTTCCCGCCGGGCCGAATAGTGGTCTTCCCATTTTGTTTCCTCCTGTCCGTCTTTTAGATATAGAAAGAGCAGGGTTATCCCCTGCTCGTCATTATTAATATTTGCGCTTTCTTGCCGCTTCGGATTTCTTCTTCCGCTTTACGCTGGGCTTTTCATAATGTTCTCTTTTTCTAACTTCAGATAAAACGCCTGCTTTTGCACAAGAACGTTTGAACCGGCGCAGTGCACTGTCCAGTGACTCGTTATCTTTTACTCTGATTTCTGCCATGGATACTACCCTCCCTCCAAGTATGGTCAAACACTAAGATGTCAAGGTAAAAATTTCTACTTCTAACATTATACAGAGAAATCTACGTTCTGTCAAGCAAAATTTTGATTTTTTTTGCAGTCTTTCAAAACTATTTTTCTGTCATTTGATGAATGACAGAAATCGCATCGGAAATCCCGCCTACGCTGTCTATCAAGCCGCAGGAAACCGCCTCTTCTCCAAAAAGAACGGTGCCCACATCATTGGCAATTTTATCTGTTGCCATCATCAAACTTAAAAACTTTTCTTCCGCAATCTTGGAATTACGCATCACAAAATTCACCAGTCTGTCCTGAATTTTATGAAAATAGCGGAAAGTCTGGGGTGCACCAATCACCGTTCCTGTCATCCGGATGGGATGCACTGTCATGGTGGCAGAGGGTACAATCAAAGAATGTTTTGCCGCTACCGCCAAGGGAACCCCTATACTATGACCGCCACCCAACACCACCGAAACGGTAGGTTTTTTCATACCGGCAATCATTTCCGCAATGGCAAGTCCGGCTTCTACATCACCGCCCATAGTATTAAGAAGCAATAAAAGACCGCTGATTTCCTCGTCTTCCTCTATCCGCACCAGTTCCGGAAGCATATGCTCATACTTGGTGGTTTTGCTCTGGGGCGGCAGAATACTGTGTCCCTCGATTTCCCCGATAATACTCATACAACAAATTCTTCCCTTACCGCTTTCCACTTCTACCGAAGACATTTCCCGAATATTATTTTCTTCCCGATTTTTATTTTTCTCCTCCTGATTCATTTTAGTCCCTCCTTTTCTTTACTATGTTCAAAAATCCCTTTACTAATGCAAAAAAATATGATATACTTTTTTATTATAATTAGAATTTTTAAAATAGGATGTGATACCGATGCCGATTAAAGTTCAAAATGCATTGCCGGCCATCGAGACCTTAAATCAGGAAAATATTTTTGTAATTACCGAGACCCGGGCGGTGACCCAGGATATCCGGCCTCTTAAAATACTCATTCTTAACCTGATGCCTACCAAAATCGCTACCGAAACACAACTGCTTCGGGTTTTGGGCAACACGCCGCTTCAAATTGACATTAACTTTATGCATATGCAGTCCCACGAGGCAAAAAACACCTCCAAAAGCCATATTGAAACTTTCTATGGCACCTTTGACGATTATAAAAACCAAAAGTTTGACGGGATGATTATCACCGGTGCTCCGGTGGAGAATATGCCTTTTGAGGAAGTGGACTATTGGGAAGAACTCTGTCAGATTATGGAATGGTCTAAAAAGAATGTAACCTCTACCTTCCACATTTGTTGGGGGGCGCAGGCAGGGCTTTATTATCATTATGGAATTCAAAAATATCCTTTAAAAGAAAAGATGTTTGGTATCTTTGCCCACACCATTCCGGAAGATAAAAAGACCAAAATGCTCCTGCGGGGCTTTGATGATGCTTTTTATGCACCACATTCCCGGCACACCGAAATCCGAGAAGAAGATATTTTGAAAGTTCCGGAATTGGAAATTTTGGCAAAATCAGAGGAAGCCGGGGTTTATATTGTCACCGCAAAGAGCGAACGGCAGTTTTTTATTACCGGTCATTCGGAATATGACAATATTACTCTTGCCACTGAGTATTTCCGGGATGTGGATAAGGGTCTTAATATTGCCATCCCCAAAAACTATTTCCCCGATGATAACCCGCAAAACCCGCCGCAAAACATCTGGCGTTCTCACGCCAACCTGTTGTTTTCCAACTGGCTGAACTATTTTGTTTATCAGACCACACCTTATAACATTGATGACATTGACGGGGATGCTGATGCATAAAATAAACCGATAGGAGTGACGGCTATGTTTTTATTGGAAATTTTTAAAACCATCATTTTAGGCATTGTGCAGGG
>JAZPYU010000107.1:0-2758 GCA_045544295.1 Ructibacterium sp.
AAATCAACTCTGGAAAGACCGCGACATTCACAAGCACAGTAAGCCGCTACCGCATAGGTGCGGACCTGTTCTATCAGGTGGCTATCCAACTTAGCCGGAATGGTTAAAATAGAATTGGCGTCGTTATATTTGGCGTCATAATCATAAAATTCTGCAGCGGGAGCGATTTCCCCCAACACTGGTGCACTTTGGGGATGCAGATTTCCCATTACGCTACATTCTACCTCGGTGCCGTACATCATTTCTTCTACCAAAAGTTTTTCATCGTGCAGAAAAGCGATGCGAATACCTTCTATCAGTTCTTCCCGGTCATGTGCTTTGGTGATGCCCATAGAGGAACCTGCATTGGCAGGCTTTACAAAACAGGGGTAACCTAACCGCTCTTCAATTTCGGCAATTTTGTCTTCGCCCGGTTTGATTTCTACCCAATCTGCCTGAGGAATACCGGCTTTTTGGAACATAGTTTTTGCAATACACTTATCCATACAAACGGCGCTGCCGATGACCTTAGAACCTACATAAGGAATACCGGCAAGTTCAAAAAGACCCTGGATGGTACCGTCCTCACCATTTTTGCCGTGCAGAACCGGGAAAACCACATCAATGGGATATTTGATAATACCATCTTTGGTGAAACGAAGAATTGCTTTTTCGTCTCGGTCCGGAGAGATGATAGCCCGGTCATAAGTCCAGGCGGAAGGGTCCACCAGTTTGGACATTTCCTCTGCGGTATCGGTGTAGTAAAACCATCCGCCATCCTTGGAAATGCCAATTTTATGTATGGTATATTTGGTTAAATCCAGATTGCGTAATACAGAGGCTGCTGAAAGCAGGGATACTTCATGTTCGCTGGAAGCGCCGCCGAAGATAACACAAAGATTGATTTTGCTCATAAACTTTCTCCATTCTGCCGGAAAAGACGGCATATAATATCAATTTATTATTGTATCGCAAAAAGCAGAAAAAATCAAGATGTATAAAGCAGAAAAATCAGGCAAAAATCTATTTGTAAGAAAAATTTGACAAAAGGGAGAGATATGTCTTGGCTTTCTACATGCCAAAGGGAAAAAGAAAGACGATAGGGCTACTGGCTGTATTGGTTTCAAGTCTACTTTTAACAGGGGTTGCTTTGGGAAGTTGGGCAGAAAAAACACAGAAAGAAATTGCAGGTGGCGTTTTGCGGTTACACGTTATTGCTAATAGTGACTGCGCCATCGACCAAACGTTAAAAATAAATGTAAGGGATAAGATTTTAGAAGAATGTGGTTATTTGTTTCGGGATGTGGCAAGTGTAAGAAAGGCGACCCAAAGGGCGGAAAGTGCTTGTGGAAAAATCAAAGTCGTTGCGGAGCGGGAATTGCGCAGACAAGGTTTTTTCTATCCGGTGACGGTAAAGGTAGAAGAAAATTATTTTCCTACCAAAGATTATGGCGGTGTTCGGCTTCCGGCAGGAAAGTATCAGGCACTTCAAGTAAAGATTGGAAGTTATGCGGGACAGAATTGGTGGTGTGTGCTCTATCCGCCTCTTTGCCTGACAGAAGGCAGTGTCAAGGCAGATGATAAGACACAGGACTTGTTAAGGAAAGAACTATCGGCACAGGAATATGCGCTGATTACCCAGACAGAAAATATGGAGATTCGCACCAAGTTCTATCTTTTAGAAATAATAGGAAAATATTTTTCGGATAAGTCATAGTTTTCATAAAATTGGAAATACTGTAAAAAACCGCCCGCTTTGGGCAGAAAGGACAAAAGATATGAAAGATAAAATTTTTGGTGTGTTACAAAGGGTGGGACGTTCCTTTATGTTACCCATTGCCATTTTGCCGGTGGCAGGTTTGTTTCTAGGAATCGGCGGAGCCTTTACCAATGAAACAATGCTAAAAGCCTATGGTTTGATGGGGATTATGGGCCCCGGAACGGCAATCAATAAGGTATTGCAGGTATTAAACGCCTGCGGTAATATTGTTTTTGCCAACCTGCCCCTTATCTTTGCCATTGGTATTGCCATTGGTATGGCAAAAAAGGAAAAAGAAGTGGCGGCACTTGCCGGTGCCATTGCCTTTTTGGTTATGAATGCGGCCATTGGTGCTATGGCGCTGAATATCTACGGAGTAGAGGGGGTGGCAGAACATTTAAAAAACGGGTCTATGACATCGGTGCTTGGTATCAATTCTTTGCAAACCGGTGTGTTTGGCGGTATCATTGTGGGTCTTGGTGTTGCGGCGTTGCATAACCGTTTTTATAAAATACAATTGCCCAAAGTCCTCTCCTTTTTTGGAGGAACAAGATTTGTCCCTATTATTTCGTCAGCGGTTTATCTGTTGGTTGGAATTTTGATGTTCTTTGTTTGGCCGCCGGTACAGACTGCCATCGTGCATATTGGTGACTTGGTGCAAAGATCCGGATATTTCGGCACCTGGATTTATGGCCTTACCGAACGTGCTTTAATTCCTTTTGGACTTCACCACGTATTCTATCTTCCTTTTTGGCAGACCAATGTGGGTGGAACCATGGAAGTGGCAGGCCGTGTCTGGGAGGGTGCGCAAAATATCTTCTTTGCCCAACTTTCCGACCCTACAGTGGAACATTTTGCTGTATCGGCAACGCGGTTTATGTCCGGTAAGTTCCCCTTGATGATTTTTGGTTTACCCGGCGCGGCACTTGCCATGTATCATTGTGCAAGACCGGATCGGAAAAAGTTGGTGGGCGGTCTTTTATTATCGGCGGCGCTTACTTCTATGCTTACCGGTATTAC
>JAZPYU010000108.1:0-4201 GCA_045544295.1 Ructibacterium sp.
GTCCTCTTGATGTTCTTCTTCCAGCAAAGAAACTGCATCCATCATTTTTATCACATAACACGAAGATGTATCAATATTTTCCAGCATAGTTTCTACCCAAACATCTGATTCACCGCCATTATAAATAAAAATATCGCAATTCTCTACCGCAATCATATCCGCCGGTGATGGTTCAAAGGAATGGCTTTCGGTTCCGGGACGAAGCAACATAGAAACATCTGCATACTCACCAGCGATTTCTCTTGCAAAATCAAAGGCAGGGAATATGGTTGTCACGACAGAAATCTTTGAGGGAGCATTGCTGCTTTTTTGCATTTGACAACCACTGAAGCAGCAGATCATTAACATAAGGACACAAATTATTTTTGAAAATTTCCGTTGTTGCATCGTTATCTTCCCTCCTTTAAAAAGTTACCGCCGCCCGGAAACCCGGACAGCGGCATTTTTCTTTTCTCTTATCCGGCATGTTTTTCCGGCACCTTGTTTTCACCGGAATTTTTGTCATAAATAATACGCGCTTTGGTTCGTTTTTCTACACAACCCTCGGTAATAATAACCTTGGAAACTCCCGGTTCAGAGGGCACTTCGTACATAACTTCCAGCATAATCGCTTCAACGATTGTTCTAAGACCCCTGGCACCGGTTTCCCGTTCCATAGCAAGTTTTGCTATGGCCGAAACGGCTTGTTCTTCAAATTCCAATGTAACGCCATCCATTTCAAGAAGCGCAACATATTGTTTTAACAAAGCATTCTTGGGCACTTTTAAAATTGCTTTCAATGCTTCTTCGTTTAAAGATTCCAACGTGGTTACCACCGGCAAACGCCCAATCAATTCCGGAATTAACCCAAACTTTAATAAATCTTCCGGCTCCAATTGTTTCAAAATATCGCCGCGATTTTTATCCTTCTTACTTTCCACCTTGGCTCCAAAGCCCATAGACTTCTGGTTCACACGGCTTTCGATAATTTTGTCAATTCCTTCAAAAGCACCTGCGCAAATAAACAAAATGTTTGTGGTATCAATCTGAATAAATTCCTGATGAGGATGCTTTCTGCCCCCGTTTGGCGGCACAGACGCAACCGTTCCTTCTAAAATTTTCAACAAAGTCTGTTGCACACCCTCACCACTGACATCACGGGTAATAGAGGGATTCTCAGACTTACGGGAAATTTTATCAACCTCATCAATATAGATAATACCCTTTTGGGCAAGTTCAATATCATAGTCCGCTGCCTGAATGAGTTTTAAAAGAATATTTTCAACATCCTCACCCACATAACCTGCCTCGGTCAATGATGTAGCATCGGCAATCACAAAAGGTACGTTCAACTTTTTTGCCAAAGTCTGTGCTAAAAAAGTCTTTCCGCAACCGGTAGGACCAATCATCAAAATATTACTCTTTTGTAGTTCAACTTCACTGTCTTCCATATCTTGGCCTTGAATTCTCTTATAATGATTATAAATTGCAACAGAAAGTGCCTTTTTTGCTAATTCCTGACCAACGATATATTCATTTAAAAATTCGTGAATTTCCTTGGGTTTTGGAACATCATCCATGGAAATTGAAATATCGGATTCAAAAAAATCATCTTTTAATAAATCCACACAAAGTTCAATACATTCATTACAAATATAAGCACTAGGACCTTCAATCAGGCGCTTCACCTGATCCTCAGTTTTCCCGCAGAAAGAACATCGGCAAACGCGAGTTTCTTCTGTCATATTCGGCATAAATGCACCTCCTATCTATTGGTGACAATCTTGTCAATCAAACCATAATCCAGCGCTTCTTGTGCGCTCATAAAATTATCTCTCTCGGTGTCTGCCTGAATTACTTCAAGAGGCTTGCCGGTGTTTGCACTTAAAATTTGATTCAAGTTATTCTTAATCTTTAACATTCTTTCCACGTGAATTTGCATATCCGTGGTCTGACCTTGGGTTCCGCCCAAAGGCTGATGAATCATAATTTCACTATTGGGAAGCGCAAATCTTTTACCTTTCGCACCTGCAGAAAGCAAAAATGCGCCCATAGAAGCCGCCATACCTACACAAATCGTAGAAACATCTGCTTTGGTATATTGCATGGTATCATAAATTGCCATACCGGCGGTTACGGATCCACCGGGGCTGTTGATGTACAAATTGATATCTTTATCAGGGTCTTCACTGTCTAAGAATAATAACTGCGCAACAACCAAACTTGCTGTCACATCGTTTACTTCATCAGACAAAAAGATAATTCTGTCTTTTAAAAGGCGGGAAAAAATATCGTAAGAACGCTCGCCTCTACCAGTTTGCTCAATAACATAAGGAATTGAAATGTTTTTAATAGGATCCATCTTTTCCATATCCTTTCTGCCCATAACTTATTTTTTTACACACGGGCAATGTGTATTTTTCACGAACAATATGCCTTTTAGTATAATAAGGCTGACCTGGATAATATACCCAAATCAACCTTATGTTATACTCTGCAATTGCTTATTTAAAACTTGCGTTATCAACCAAGAACTTCATGGTTTTTTGTGCTTTCAGACGTTCTTTTACATCTTCTTCCGGAATGTACTTTTTAACATCTTCTACTTTCATACCGCTACTTTCTGCTGTCTTTTCGTATTCTTTCTTCACATCAGCATCGGTAACTTTGATGTTTTCCAGTTCGCAAACCTTTTCCAAAATCAAGGAGGTCTTCACTCTCTTTTGGGCTTCATCCTTAAACTGTTCTTTCAGCATATCAATGGTAGTGCCGGTGTATTGCATATACTGACTCAGTTCCATACCCTGATAACGCATCTGCATATCAAAATCCCGAATCATATTCTGAATTTGGGTTTCAATCATTGCCTCAGGAATGTCAATTTCAGTTGCAGCACAAACAGCATCAATAACATTTTCTTCAGTTTCGTGAGCGGCACGTTCTTTATTAGATGCAGTCAGTTTTTCTTTTACATCCTTTTGCAATTCTTCTAAGGTATCAAATTCGCTGACATCCTTTGCAAATTCGTCATCCAGTTCAGGAAGTTCCTTTACTTTAATGCCATTCACCTTTACCTTGAAGATGGCATCCTTGCCCTTCAAATCTTCTGCATGGTATTCTTTAGGGAAGGTTACCTTTACTTCTACATCATCGCCAACATTTGCGCCGATTAACTGATCCTCAAAACCGGGGATAAACTGACCGGAGCCAATGGTTAAATCAAAGTTTTCACCTTTACCGCCTTCAAAAGCAACGCCATCTGCAAAACCTTCAAAGTCAATGTTTGCAATATCGTCCTTCTTTACTGCACGGTCTTCTACCGGTACAACTCTGGAATTTCTTTCGCGAAGTTTTTCGATTTCTGCATCTACATCTTTCTTCAAAGTACGATGGGTTACCTTGGTAGCCTCAATGCCTTTGTAGGTGCCCATTTCAAACTCAGGCTTTACCGTAACTTTTGCAGTAAAGGTTACACCCTCAGCAGGATTTAATTCACCTTTAATATCGATTTCAGGTTGATCAACCGGCTGAACGCCGTTTTCATCTATTGCTTTATCATATGCAGCAGGAAGCGCAATGTTTATTGCATCTTCGTAAAAGATTTCCTTGCCATAATATCTTTCGATAATCTGACGGGGCGCCTTGCCCTTCCGGAAACCCTGTACACTGATTTTCTTCACATTTTTGCGGTAAGCCTGTTCAACGGCTTTTTCAAATTCTTCCGCGGTGATGGAAAATTCAAATGCTACAACGTTTTTTTCTACCTTTTCTACTGTACTCATCTCTAACATTCCTCTCTACTTCTATAAAATCGTACTTAAAAATTATACCACAAATTTCTAAAAAAGCAAGTTTTTTCTATCATTTGCAGCAAAAAATTATTTTTTGATTAAAATCGGGGTGAAATTTAAGTAATCACAAGAAACCAAACGAAGTTTTATTCCATTGATTTCACCCTGTGGCGCAGAATGATGTGATGCACCGTGCAGATGTCCAAACAGACATTCTTTTACACCATATTGGGATAAAATATCCATAAATCCGGGAGACTTTACCGCATCATCGCAAGGCGGATAATGAAAAGCCGCAATGATTTCTTCCGGATGCTTTTTTTCTGCATCTTCCAATGAAAGTAAAATTCGTTGCCGTTCTCTAGCAAAAATCTTTTTATCTTCATCCGAAGATCCGTCATGGGAAATCGTCCAACCTCTTGTTCCGCAAA
>JAZPYU010000109.1:0-5659 GCA_045544295.1 Ructibacterium sp.
ATTTAGAGTTAAATCAAAAACAAAAATAGTTTACCACTTTTGAAATAAATATTCAATAGTTTTTTTGTATTTACAAAAAATTATGCATTTTTTGAAAAAACACTATGTTATTATATCACTTTTTTTTATAAATTTCAAGAAAAGTTTTCAATTTCTTTTTCTTGTTTTTCATTTTTTGCTTTAACGTATTGCAAAATCTGATACAGCCACACGGTCGGTAATGACGCCAATCAACAGTGGACACGACGATGTTCTCATAGTCTATTTTATTTTTCTAACCTCGGTATAAAACCTCTTATCGCAGGCTTCTCCCATAGAAAATGTTTTTCTGGGTAAAGCGCCGTCTAGAATAACCGACTTATACAAATCACCTTTATCCATCGCTTCAAGAATAATTCCAACGTTACGCTTTTCCCTGGAAAGTTTTCTTACCACATCTTCCCCGTGAATGTAATCTACTTCGCCGCCTTTTTTATCGATATATTCATCAATAAATTTCTGCACAGATGCCACAGTCAAATATTCGGTAGGATTGGTGATGGTTATTCTTTTTTCAGATCCATCTGCAATCAAAATGAAAGTTTGACCCTTTGCAGATTCATCATAAGATAATTGATATTTTTCGCCAAGACTGCTATAAAAATCCTCAATATCTACATCAAATACAACACGATGAATGGCTTCGAATTCTAAGGATTTGTCATGAAGATTTACCAATTCGCAAAGGGCATAACGTGCCGGAGATTGTTTT
This sequence comes from Ructibacterium sp., assembly GCA_045544295.1. Lineage (GTDB taxonomy): Bacteria > Bacillota > Clostridia > Monoglobales > Monoglobaceae > Ructibacterium. The sequence continues at coordinate 752 of JAZPYU010000109.1, forward strand.
GCGGTCTCTCCTATTTCTTTTTTTAAGTTTTCATAATGGGTTTTGGCAGTTGCAAGAGAATGGTTACCATCTCCCATTGCATAAATCAGAGGATAACTTTTGGATACCCCATAGGTTTCGTTAAATCTTTCTATATTGTCTAAATCAATCAGTTTTTCGTCCAATAACCGACATGCTTCTTCTGACATTTTATAACCGGTAATGTGACCGGAATTCTGCATCAAATCAAAATCGTATAACTTTTCAAAGGAATCAATCATTTCAATGTTTGCCTCGATGATATCACAATCAGCATCATCAACCAAAAGCATAATATGAGGAAGTTCCAACAACGCCTCCTGACGAACTTTCAAGCGGGGCGGTATTCTGGAAATAACTGTCCCTTCCGTGGCTCTGATTTTGGTCTGGGAATCCGGGGCATAATCATAATCTTCAAGATCCACCATCCCAACAATACCAAGCCGCTTCACGCCATTGGCTAAGGTTCTTTCTACAAAAATATAGGTGTTTTTATATTCACAAAAAACATCTTCCCTTATATATTTTGCCATATAATCATTGGTTTTTTTAATACGTTCCACAATATCGGCATCGTTAAGAAAAATTTCCGGAACCGTCAAATGCAGGGTAGAAAACTCATCCTTGGCAGACATTGCAACTGCATCCCAATATTCCGGTTCAGAAGTGTACTGATCACATGCGACAACGCTCCATTTTTTCATTTTTTCGTTATCCTTTGAGAATTTAGGTAACAAAATATCCGCTCTTTGAAAAGTCATACTTATTCATCCTTTTCTATAAAAATTTGCATTTATTCTTGTTTTACAACTCTTGCCATTATAACAAAGGCTTCGACATTTTGCAATAAAAATTTTACAAAAACAAAAGAGCACAGATAACCTGCACTCTTATAGTTCGTAGTAGAAATTTTTCCTTGATATAATAATGCTATGCAATCTTGTTCAATTTTGCAGCGTACTGACTCTTTCTGCGAGCAGCGGTGTTCTTGTGCAGAATACCCTTTGCTACGGCCTGATCAGTTTTCTTTACAACAAAATTGTAAGCTTCAGAGGCAGCTGCCTTACCCTCTTTCAAAGAGGCCTCAAACTTCTTGATAGCAGTTTTGAGCTGAGACTTAATCATTTGATTTTGAAGAGTCTTTTTCTTGATAACTTTAACTCTTTTCTTCGCTGATTTAATGTTAGGCATAAATTCACCTCCAAATCATCAATTTTGACTTACACGCCACGCATGCACGAGTTTTAGCGGAAATTCCGCCATTCCTCACATCAATCTTAGTTATTCTACCACGTTTTTTATAAAAAAGCAAGTCTTTTTTTAAAAAAAATGAGTAATTTTATTTTTTTCTTTTTTATGCCTCCATCCTGCGCTTTTTTTCACCGGCAATCTGTTCTCTTAAATATTTTTCACGCGTAGCAATTCCTCCACGAATATGCCGTTCCTGTTTGTTTTCCAAAAGAATCTCACGGGTCTTTTCAGCAAGTTGCCGATTAATCTTTCCAAGACGTTCTGTCACGTCTTTATGTACGGTGGATTTGGAAATACCGAATTTCTTTGCGGCTTCTCTTACGGTGCATTTATGCTCAATAATATAATTGGCAAGTTCTACGGTTCTTTCTTCGATATAACACCTCACATATATTGCCTCCCTATGAAATAAACTCATTGGAAGTATATGCACAGATAAGACATCATATGACAAACGAAAACAACTGGTTTAAATACACGTTTGAATAAATAACAAAATCCGAAGTGTTTTCTCGTACCTTTCGGATTTTTATCTTTTTATTCATACAATTAGTCCAAAGAAAGGTTTGGAACCGCATTCAAGGACAAATCAGCAGTTTGGCCATTCTGATAGGCATAATATGCCGCACAGCCAATCATTGCAGCGTTATCGGTACAAAGTTCTAATCTGGGGTATTGGAACTCTAAACCAAGTTTTTCTGCCTTTTCGGCAATTCTTTCCCGCAAGGGAAGATTTGCGGCAACACCACCGGCAAGAGCAATCTTAGAAACCCCAAATTCTTTTGCACAATCAATCAAATGGGTTGACAGTACATCAATAACCGCCTCTTGGAATGATGCCGCAACATCCGCTTTATTGATTTCAATTCCCTTTTGTTCTGCATTGTGTAAGTAATTAAGCACCGCCGTTTTTACACCGCTGAAACTAAAATCAAAACCATTTTCTCCCATATTTACCCTGGGGAAGCGAATGGCATTGGGATCTCCCTCCATCGCCGCTTTTTGAATCATTGGACCGCCGGGATACCCAAGCCCTAATACTCTGGAAACTTTATCAAAGGCTTCACCTGCCGCATCGTCTCTGGTTCTTGCCAAAACCCGATATTGATCATAGTCTTCCGCCAACACAAGATGACTATGTCCACCTGATGCCACAAGGCAAAGAAAAGGCGGTTTAAAATCCGGGTTTTCAATATAGTTAGCACAAATATGCCCTTTGATATGGTGTACGGGAATGAGTGGTTTTTTTAAGGAAAACGCAAGGCCTTTTGCAGTCGAAACCCCAACCAATAACGCCCCGACCAAACCGGGGCCATAGGTTACAGCGATTGCATCTAATCCCTCTATAGAAACGCCACTTTCAGAAATGGCACGGTCAACAACCGCACTCACATTTTCTATGTGTTTTCTGGACGCAATTTCCGGAACAACACCACCGTAAAGTTTATGTAATTCTATTTGGGTATTGATAACACTTGACAATACCTTGGTTCCGTCTTCAACAACTGCAGCCGCAGTTTCGTCACAAGAACTTTCAATGGCTAAAATCCGCATCCCTTTTTTCCTCCGTCATATTGAATCTTAACGTCATAATTACAGCATCTTCTTTATTTTGATAATATCGTTTGCGCAATCCGCAAATTTCAAAGCCTTCCGATGTATAAAGCCTTTGCGCCGGTAAATTTGATTGGCGCACTTCCAAGGTAATTTCTGTCATTCCTTTTTCTTTGCACAAATCAATCAAAAGATTTAATATTTTTCTGCCAATTCCCTCTCTGCGATAATCAGGGCGTACTGCAATATTGGTAATATCGCCCACGTCATACATCGCCCAGACACCGCCATAACCAACTACTTCTCCTTTTTCGTCGTCTCTGGCAACCAAAAAATAGGCATTGGGATTTGTCAGTTCATTTTCAAAGGATGCTCTGTTCCATGGATCATCCGGAAAACAAGTTTTTTCTAAAACCAAAACTTCATCAATATCTTCTTGTTTTAGCAGTTCTACAAAAATCATAGATTATTCCGGCATCCTTTCTCAACAAACCTCGCTATCTGTTTCATACATTCCCTATAATCTTCTATACTACCACCGTAGGGATCTTTCACATCTTCTGTCTCCCCTGCCCATTCACCTAATGTTAAGATTTTTCCCTTTTCCTTGGGAAAAGCAGCCTGTAACATTTGCTTATGAGAAGCAGTCATAGTCAGAACCAAATCAAATTCATCAATCATTTCTTTGGTAACTTGCCTTGAAATATGCGAAGATATATCAATGTTTTTCTCTTGCATTACCAAGACAGAATTTTGAGATACTGAAGTTCCATCGGCAAATATTCCCGCAGAAGAAACATTCTCTCTGCTTGTAATTTTGGCAGAAAGTAATCCCTCAGCCATTGGGCTTCGGCAAGTGTTTCCGGTGCAAACAAATAATATCTTTGTTGCCTTTTTATCTAAATCAACTAACGTTTCACCTGCCGCACGATAGAGACGGTTTTTCACCGCATTCCATACACCTCTGTCCGGGATTTCAGGTGCCAATATCAAAGAAACACCTTGCTCATCTAAACTTCTAAGACCTGCAAATAACTGATGCGCAGCAGAATCTGCATCGTTTTTACTTCCCAAGGAAAATCGCACCAAACGTTCATCAAACATTGGGAATTCATCAAAAACAAGCATTCCTGTTTTTTCTTTATCACAGGATTTCTTCACATACTCTTCTACTTGATCTAAATTACCATGAAGGATTTCCACCCTCGCTTTTGGGGCATAGTGCCGGTATTTAAGCCCTGGTGATTTTGGAGTCTCATCCTTTTTCGCCTTGGTAATCACTTCAACTTTTCCAACAGATTCTTCAATTTGTTCTAACGTCACCGCACCGGGACGATAAAGAATAGGCGTTATGCCACTCAAGTCCAACACGGTGGATTCCACGCCGACTGCACAATCCGCACCTTGAACGATGGCGTCAACTCTGCCATCCATATCCGCTTTAACATGAGAAAAATTCGTGGGACTGGGAAAACCCGAACGATTGGCCGAGGGGGCCGCCACTGGAATTTTTGCAATTTCAAGAAGTTTTTTAGCAACAGGATGTGCCGGCATCCGAACTGCAACTGTGTCAAGCCCACCAGTTACCTCCTTGGGAACACGCTGGGACTTTTGAAATATTAAGGTAAGAGGACCCGGCCAAAATTTTTCCATTAAAATTTGGGCTTTCTCCGGGATTTCCTGAACAAGTTCCAAAAGCATTGCTTCCTCTGCAATATGCACAATCAAAGGGTTGTCAGAGGGCCTGCCTTTTGCAGTAAAAATTTTTTCAGCCGCTTGAAAATCCCAAGCATTCCCGCCAAGTCCATAAACGGTTTCAGTTGGAAAAATTACAGTTCCGCCTTGTCTTAAAATTTCTGCCGCAACTTTAAGGTCTTCTTCTTGCTCTGTTAAGTATAGGGTTTTTTTCTTCATAAATCATCATCTCTCTTGTTTTTACAAAAGAAACTTATTTTTCTTCTGCCTGTGCTTTTAACTTTTCACTCTGGTCTGTTGTGATTAAAGCATCGATAATTTCATCGATATCACCATTCATAATCTGCTCTAACCGATAAAGAGTCAATCCGATTCTGTGGTCCGTCATAC
>JAZPYU010000110.1:0-5310 GCA_045544295.1 Ructibacterium sp.
TGCGGTCTGGACTTTTTTTACATCCCCTACTTAGCCCGGAAGTTGTTCTTCCAAGGTAACCGTCACAGTTTCTGTCCGTCCGGTTGCATATTTATAAACTTCAAAGGTCAGTTTATCGCCGGGTTTATGCTTATCCTTGATTTTATTCAATTCCTCACCGCTGGTAATCTTCTGTCCGTTTACCGATACAATAATATCACCTTGGGTCAGTCCTGCCGCTCTGGGAGAATCTGCAGTTACCCCCATTACCTGTACACCCTGAGGCCAGGAATAAGCCTGTGCCATATAGGCGGTAACATCACGGTAGGAAATACCAATCACAGGTCTGCCTTTCACATAGCCATGTTCTAACAAATCAGAAATAATGGGACTGGCTTCCGAAATGGGAATGGCAAAACCCATTCCCTCTACACCGGAGGTTGCTACCTTAACCGAGTTGATACCGATAACCTCACCATAAGCATTGATTAAAGCACCACCAGAGTTACCGGAATTGATAGCCGCATCGGTTTGAATTAAGTTCATCGTCCGATTATCTACATTGATGCTGCGGTTTACCGCGCTGACAATACCCTGGGTAACACTACCGAAGAATTCAAGACCCATGGGGTTACCAATTGCAACCACTCTTTCCCCTACTTCAATGGAAGAAGAATCTCCTAAGGTGGCTACCGTCAGTTCTTCTTTGGGTTCAATCTTAATCACAGCCAAATCTGTCTGGACATCCGTACCAACGATTTTGGCTTCGTATTCAGTACCGGTATTCAAGGTAACCTGAATACTGGTAACGCCCTCTACTACATGGTTGTTGGTTACAATATAACCGTCACCGCTTAAAATAATTCCGGAACCGGAAGATGTGGATTGCCCGATATTACCAAAGATGCTCATTTGACCTTGGGTGATGCTGGTAATACCAACTACCGCGGGACCTACCACTTTTGCAATCTCTGTGGTGGAAAGTTCCAGACGGTTGGCGACGGTTTCCGTCACCGGTGTTTGCATATTTTCACCACGCAACTGGGAAATTAACTCCTGCTTGGAAACAGCCGGTCTCCCATAAGCGCCAAAGCGGGTACCCAACCAAAAAGCTCCGCCAAACAAACTTAAATTCAAAAGGGACAAAACCAGCATCGCCGCTAAAACCCGCCGGCCTTTTTTCTCTTTTTTCTTCTCTTTCTTTTCCGGAACAAAGTCCGCTGCGTTAAATTGGGGTTTTGCCCCACCGGAAAGGTCAATCTTAATAGGATTTTTAACTTCTTCCTCCACTGGGGTACTTTCTGCATAAATTCTGGTCACGCTATCTTCAATCGCCGTCTCTGATGCAGAATCTACATTATTTCCAAACATATCTTTACGAAAATCTTCCATACTTATGCCTCCTTGCTATCACTCGTTTTTTTCATTATAACGCCAAGTTATGAAAAAATTATGAATAAACTGTAAAAGAAGATTTAACCTTCTTGCCCACCGGCAATTTCTTCTCTTTTTTGCAAAGGTTTTCCTTTTTCCAAAGAGAATACAAACTCTGCATATTCGCCTTCTACACTATTGACATCAATATGCTTTCCGTGGGCTTTTAAAATACTCTTCACCAAATATAATCCAATTCCGTTCCCTTCCCGATTGGTACTGCGGGACTTATCTACTTTATATAACCGTTCAAAAATCATCTGTCTTTGGCTTTCCGGAATACCTTCGCCGGTATTCTTAATTTTAATAACCACGTCCTGTTGCTTGGATAAAACGGAGATAGAAATTTCTCCGCATACAGGGGTGAACTTTACCGCGTTGTCCAAAAGATTGGTCACCACTCTTTTGATGCTGTCCATATCCGCATAGACATAACAACTTTCTTTTTCAAAGTTTAGTTCCACTTTGATTTCTTTTTCTTCCAACCGCTGTGCCAAACCAATGATGGTCAGCCGGATGGTTTCGTTGATATTAAAATGTGTCTTTTTTAATATCGCTCTGTCTGCTTCCAGACGGGAAATATCCAAAAAGTTGTTCACCAGACGGGAAAGTCTTGTCACCTCATCATAAACAATGGTCAAGTATTCTTTTTGCTGTTCAGGGGGAATGGTATCATCTAAAATACCATTCACAAAACCGCTTATGGTAGTCATAGGGGTGCGAAGTTCATGGGATACATCGGAAATAAAAGAGTTACGAATCTCCTCTACCTTTTCCAGTTCAAATGCCATCTCATTAAAATTCATCGCTAAATCAGAGATTTCACTGATTCCCGATTGGGTCGCCTCTTTGCCCACCCGGGCGGTCAAATCACCGCGGGCAAACGCCTTGACGCTGTTTCTGATACTATTGATGGGAGAGGACAATAACTTGGCAAGCATATAAGAAAGCAAAAAGGATACCACCAAAACCGCCAAGGTAGAAACCCATGAAATCCGGAAAAAGTCACGGCGCATCGCCTGTTGTTCCGGCATGGGAATACTAACAAAAACTGCTCCTAAAACTTGACCTTTGGGCCCGGAAACAGGCACCTGCAAGGTAAACATAGTCTCTTTAAAGATACCGCCCATAGTACCTATGGTGGAATTTTTCTTTCCGGTAAGAACCTCTTTGGTGTGTTCCTGACCTAAAAATGCCGGCACATCCTTGGTATGTCCACCTTCTATGGTGTTAATCAGCACACTGCCTTTGGCGTCAATAATCAAAATATGATTCCGGCTGCTTCTGGCAAACCCACGCAGGATATTCTTTAAGTTATCCATACCGATATTGCTTTGTATCAGATTGACAATGGATTCTGCATTTTTACTCAGCATTTCTTCACTTTTCTCGGAAATGTAATTGGTCACCAAAACAGATTGCATAGAACCCAACAATACCATACAGATAAGCACTGACACAACATTGATTAAAAAAATTCTGGAAAAAATACTTTTTCCTAAAAGGGAGTGCATTCTTTTCATTTAATCCACCTCAAACTTGTAACCAACGCCCCAAACAGTTTTCAGGTGCCAATTACGGTCTTCGCCCTCAATTTTTTCCCGAATTCTCTTAATATGCACATCTACCGTCCGGGAATCCCCGAAAAACTCATAACCCCATATTTCATCCAACAGTTGGTCACGGGTAAACACCTTATTGGTATTTTGTGCAAGAAAATGTAAAAGTTCAAATTCCTTGGGGGGCATTTCTATCTTTTTATCGTCTAAGGTGACCTCATAGGTCTCCTGATTGATAGAAAGACCATCAAACCGCAACTCTTTCTCTTCCTCTTCTTTTTGGTTAAAACTCCGGCGCAACACCGCCTTAATTCTTGCCAGAAGTTCTTTCGGTTCGAAGGGTTTGACCATATAATCATCGGCGCCCAGTTCCAGACCTAAAACTTTGTCAAAAGTTTCTCCTTTGGCGGTCAGCATAATAATCGGCGTGTTATCCACCGCCCGAATTTCTCGGCAAACCTGCCAGCCGTCTTTGACCGGAAGCATCACATCCAAAAGCACCATATCCGGCTTTCCAATTTTGAACAGTTCCATCGCCTTCTGTCCGTCTTTGGCAATCATCGCGTGATAGCCTTCTTTTTCCACATAAATCCGAATCAATTCGCAGATATTGGTTTCATCATCCACAATCAAAATTTTGGGGTTGTTTAACATAGGTTCTCCTCCTTGGTTTCTCCCTCCGCAAGAATGAGATATTATTTTGTCTATTATATCTTTTCTATAAACTTTTGTCAAATATCCGGCATTTTTATGTATAACCAATCCCTTAAAAACGTATACTAAAATCAAAGACTATCAGGAGGTTTTTTATGCCAACCTTTTCCAGTAAAACGCCCTCCCGCGCAGAACTTCGTGCCGCCAAAACCTTAGAGGCAGAGTATCACAACCTGCTTTTGGAAACAAAGCGGATACAAAAGGATTTACAAACTGCCCAGCATAATTTTGATTATCTTTCCGGACAGAAAGATATTGACGCCTGTATCTTCCGGATTCGCACCGGTCAATGCCGGTATGAAGCCCTGCTTTCTCAACTACAAGATATCCGGACCCGTATGAATAATTTAAAAGATGATACAGAGTAAATCATATTCACCTTAAACTTTGCATATGCTATTTAAGAGGTGATATGATGAAAAAAAATAATTGGACACTCCTACTTATCTGCATTCTAATTCCTTTGGCTGTTGGCGGTCTTGCGGCTTTTCTGACCCAAGACAATATGGAAACTTTCGGCAATTTAAGAATGCCGCTCCTGGCACCTCCCGCATGGCTTTTCCCCGTAGTCTGGACCATTCTTTATACCCTGATGGGCATTGCATCTTATTTGGTTCTTACCTCCGGCAAAAATGTCATCGCCATCCGAACCTCCCTTTGGGTTTATGGCATACAGTTATTTTTTAATTTTCTTTGGACCATTGTTTTCTTTAACCTCAAAGCCTACACCTTTGCCTTTGTCTGGTTAATTCTTCTCTGGCTTTTGATTTTCCTGAACGCCTTTTTGTTTTATCGCATTAAGAAATCTGCCGGATGGCTTTTGGTCCCTTATTTTCTTTGGGTTACCTTTGCTGCGTATTTAAACCTTGCCATCGCTATTTTAAACTAATCGGGGATGCAAAAAAAGTCCAGACCGCAAAAAGGTAGGGTTATAGCAAAAGACTTGCTAAAAACTTAGTATTTTTCATATATAACGAAGAAAAAGGTCTTTTCAGACCTTTTTCTTTTTATTTTTTACATCCATCCTTTTATTTGTCTATAATGGTAAGGGCTACGCGGATACCATCCACCGCCGCACTGACGATACCGCCGGCATAACCGGCGCCCTCTCCGGCAGGATAGATGCCTTTTAGAGTCACACTTTCTAACTTTTCATCCCGAAGAATTCTGACCGGAGCAGATGTCCGCATCTCTACACCAGTTAACACTCCGTCACCTTTGGCAAAACCGGGCATTCTTTTTTCAAAATCCAAAAGGCCTTTTCTAAGATAGGTTACGATGAATTCCGGCAGACAATTTTTAAGTTCCGCAAACTGCCACTTGCCGGTAAAACTTGGCGTCACCTTTCCCAAAGATGTGGATGGTTTATCCTCCACAAAATCTTTGGTCAACTGCACCGGGGCTTTCCCACCACATAAGTTATAGGCCAAAGCCTCGTACTTTCTTTGGAACTCTACCCCTGCCAGAACATCATCACTTGCAAAATCTTCCGGTTGTACCGTCACCACCAAGGCGCTGTTGGCATTCTCATCGGCACGGCTATGTTCACTCATACCATTGACCACCAGATGGCCTTCTTCCGAAGAAGCATTCACCACCTGACCGCCCGGACACATACAAAAGG
>JAZPYU010000111.1:0-8275 GCA_045544295.1 Ructibacterium sp.
AAACCAATCTTTTCTTGAATCTGATGTGCCGGACTTTAAAGTAAAGTGCAGTTCCTTTATAAACTTTTCTGTGAGTTTGTAGTTCGCGTTATCAATTATCATATCAATGCATTTGAAATGATTTGCAGTTTCTATAATATCATCAACATTGATCGTATCATTTTCAGTTCCGATAGTATTTGTTTCGAAAATATATCTTGTTTGGTCATGGGTTAATTTACTACCCTCAATATGGTTTGAATTATAGGTGAGTTCTATTTGTACTTTGTGATAGATTCCACCTTTAAGGGAAGAGGCTTTTTCGGCACGTAGTCTTTCAAGAAGTGTCTGCGGTTCATCAACCTTTTTATTTATTCTTTCAGGTCTTTTAGCATTTTCAGGGATGTTCCAAGTCTTGCCGGTTAAGAACGCACCGGGTATTTTATTTTGAGCACAGTAATTGCGCACTGTGCGTTCAGACATATCCCATTTTTTTGCCATGTCCGAAACTGATAAATACATCATCATCAATCCTCCTGATATATATTAATGGTATCGGCAACAAATAAATAGAAATACAAACAATTTTACTTTAAAATTTGCCGATAAATAGTTTGAAAAAACGTAGTGGAAACCACTACGTTTTTTGTTCCGTATGATTGTGCATACGGATGGCGGAGAAGGAGGGATTTGAACCCTCGCGCCGCTTTCACGACCTACACCCTTAGCAGGGGCGCCTCTTCGGCCAACTTGAGTACTTCTCCGAATTTAAAAATATGAAATTTCTCGCACGGGTGAAAAAGTGGCGGAGAGGCAGAGATTCGAACTCTGGGTGCTTTCGCATCACTAGTTTTCAAGACTAGCTCCTTAAACCACTCGGACACCTCTCCAAGCACATTTACCGTGCCGCTTAGGTGCGACTTAAAAAGTATAGCACGTTAAGAGGGGTTTGTCAAGGGATTTTTGAAAAAAAGTAGAGGAAAAGAGTTTTTCGGCTTTGCAAAGAAAAGAGGTAGAAATCTTTTCTTTTCCCCTTGCTTTTGAGAGGGAATTTTGCTACAATAGTCTCTGTTGATAATTTGGGGAGGTGTGGGCAAGTGCATTATGATAGAATGATAGAGGGTACTTTTCTTGCCCGGCCTAATCGATTTATTGCAGAAGTAGAAATAGGTGGCCGTGTTGAGATTTGCCATGTAAAAAATACCGGCAGATGTAAGGAATTACTGATTCCCGGGGTTCGGGTGTTTCTGCAAAGGGCAGAAAATCCTGAGAGAAAAACTTTATATGATTTAATAACCTTAGAAAAAAACGGCAGACTAATCAATATGGATAGTCAGGCGCCCAATCAGGTATTTTTGGAATGGGTGAAAAAAGAAACGTATTTTCAGCACATTTCTTTGATAAAGCCGGAATGCAAATATAAAAATTCTCGTTTTGATGTTTACCTGGAAGCGGATGGAAATAAGCATTTTGTGGAGGTCAAAGGCGTAACGTTGGAAGAAGATGGGGTATTGATGTTTCCGGATGCTCCAACTGAACGTGGGGTGAAACACGTCAAAGAATTGACGGATGCGGTAAAAGAGGGTTATGGTGGACACATCTTTTTTGTGGCACAGATGGAAGAATGTCAATATTTTATCCCTAATCGAAAAACACATCCGGAATTTGCCGATGCTTTAAAAGAAGCAAAGGAAAATGGGGTTTTGGTACATTGTGTAAATTGCAGAGTGACGGAGGATGAACTGGAAATTTTAGATATGGTTGATGTGTTGCTATAAGATAGGAGGAAAGAAATGCCAGAAAGTAAATTTCATAAAATCAAGACATTGTTTATAACCTTTTTCCAAATAGGTGCTTTTACCTTTGGCGGAGGATTTGCGATGATTCCCTTGATGCAAAAGGAAATTAGCGATAAACACGGGTGGATTTCCGATGAAGATATTTTAGATATTGTTGCCATTGCGGAATCTACGCCCGGGCCTGTTGCAATCAATATGGCAACCTTTGTAGGGTATAAAATTGCAGGATTTTGGGGTGCTTTTTTCTCTACGTTTGGCGTAGTGTTTCCCTCTTTTGCAATTATCTTTGCCATTGCCTCGCTTTTGCGGAATTTTTCCCATATTAAAGTAGTAAAATATGCATTTTACGGAATTCGGGCAGGGGTACTTGCGCTGATTGTTAAGGCTTTTTATACGATGTATAAAAAATGCCCCAAAAACGTTGTTGCATATGGAATTGCTTGTCTTGCCTTTATTGTCGTCGCTGTTTTTGGCGTTGATGTGCTTTATGCCATTATCGGCGCAGCGGTGATTGGGCTTGTTACCTCATTATCAGCAAAAGGAGGGGACAATCAATGATTTATCTTGTGTTATTTTTGACCTTTTTCAAGATTGGCGCTTTTACCTTTGGCGGGGGGTATGCTATGCTTCCTTTCATTCAGGAAGAAGTGATAAAAAATGATTGGCTTTCTATGCAGGCATTGATTGATTTTATTGCCGTCAGCGAAAGCACCCCGGGTCCTTTTGCGGTGAATATTGCAACCTATATTGGTTCGGAAATGGGCGGTTTTTTGGGTTCGGTCTGTGCAACTGTGGGTGTGGTGATGCCGTCTTTTTTGATTATTCTTCTTGTGGCAAGAGGATACGAAAAATTTAAGAATAGCAAAATTGTCAGCGGCTGTATGAGCGGACTGAAACCTGCGGTGATTGGACTGATTGGTGCGGCGGCGGTTTCCTTGGGGAAAACCATTTTCTTTGAAAACGGATTTGCCAAAGAGGTCTTTATAACACCGGAATTTTATATTTCTTTGGGACTGTTTTTGACGATGACGGTTCTTGCATTAAAGAAAGTACACCCTATTTTGATTATTTGCATTTCTGCGGTGGTGGGAATTGCTACCGGATATTTGATATTAGCATAATGGAGGATCAATGATGAAAAAATTGACAGGATTAAAGCCGGAAGCGGTATTTCGATACTTCGAAGAAATTGCTTCCATTCCCAGAGGTTCCGGAGACAGAGAAAAAATTAGTAACTATTGTATGGCATTTGCCAAAGCCCACGGCTTTCGGGCGGTGCAGGATCAGGCGTACAATGTGATTATTTACAAAGATGGTACGCCCGGCTATGAAAACGCAGAACCTGTAATCTTACAAGGACATCTGGATATGGTTTGCCAAAAAGAAGAAGACCGGGAGATTGATTTTTTCAAAGACGGTTTGGAATTAGAAGTTGACGGAGATTTTGTCAAGGCAAAAGGGACTACTCTGGGTGCGGATAACGGGATTGCGGTGGCAATGGCTTTGGCAATTTTAGATAGTGATGATATCCCGCATCCTCCGATAGAAGTGGTATTTACCACCGATGAAGAAGTAGGAATGTTAGGTGCAGTGGAACTTGATATGAGCCTGTTAAAGGGCAGAAAGATGCTGAATATGGATTCCGAAGATGCAGAAGTCTTGACGGTGTCCTGTGCTGGTGGCAGTGAATTTTCCTTGGAAATTCCGTTGGAGAGAACCAACATTTCCGGAACGGCGGTTTCTCTTTCGGTAAAAGGGTTACTTGGTGGGCATTCCGGCATTGAGATTGACAAAGGCAGAGTAAATGCCAATATTTGTATGGCAAGAATGTTAAATTTTATACAAAAGACGGTAGATTTCCGCATTCTTACCATTGATGGCGGTGATAAGTCCAACGCCATTCCTTTGGTTTCCACGGCGGTATTGGTGACTGCTGAACCGGAAAAATTAGAAAAGACCGCAATGGAGTATGGTGACGTTTTAAAAGCGGAATATTTGTCCCGTGAACCGGATTTTTACTTAGAAAGTAATGTTTTGGAGAAAAAAGCATATTTTTGCCTGTCCAAAGAATTGACGCAAAAGATGATTTTTTTTCTTCTTTGTACGCCGAATGGTGTTGTGGAAATGAGTAAGGAGATTGAAGGTTTGGTAGAAACTTCTTTGAACCTTGGAATTTTACAAACCGACGAAGAAAAAGTATTTTTGCGGTTTGCTCTCCGGAGCAACAGGGAATCCGCGTTACGTGCCTTAGAAGAAAAATTGCAGACTTTTTCTTCCTGTGTGGACGGGACCGCAACGCTTTCCGGACAATATCCGCCTTGGGAATATAAAAATGATTCGTTGATACAAACCCTTTATCGGGATGTGTACCGGGAAAAAACTGGAAAAGAGGTCAAGGTGGAAGCCATTCATGCAGGACTAGAATGTGGTGTATTTTCTTCGGCTCTTGGGGGACTTGATTGTATCTCTGTGGGGCCGCAAATGTACGATATTCATACCACAGGAGAGAGACTTAGTATTTCATCTACCCAAGAAATTTTTGAGGTGGTAAAAGAAGTCCTGAAAAGATGTAAATAATCTGAAATTTTTCTTGCAGTTTTTGTAGAAATATGGTAAACTACTAATTTAAGAATATCTATCAAACAGAGTTGTCACAGTGGCAACGGAATGGAGTTATGTATGAACGATAACAACAATTTTAAACCCTATGTACCGGCAGAAAAAATTACTCCGGAAATTACCATTGCCTCGATTGTAATGGGTATTATTCTTGCAGTAGTTTTTGGCGCAGCCAATGCTTATCTTGGTCTGCGTGTTGGTATGACCGTTTCTGCATCCATCCCGGCGGCGGTTATTGCGATGGGTGTCATCCGTGTGATTATGCGGAAGAATTCTATTTTGGAAAGTAACATTGTGCAGACCATAGGTTCTGCCGGTGAGTCTTTGGCAGCAGGCGCAATTTTTACTTTGCCGGCACTTTTCCTGTGGGCGGCAGAAGGCCAAATGGACAAGCCTGGCATTCTTTCCATTACCTTGATTGCACTTTTGGGCGGTCTTTTGGGTGTTTTCTTTATGGTACCTCTAAGAAATGCCTTGATTGTAAAGGAACATGGCATTCTTCCCTATCCGGAAGGTACTGCTTGTGCAGAAGTTCTCTTAGCAGGTGAAGAGGGCGGTGCCAATGCTTCCACTGTTTTTGCAGGTATGGGCTTTGCGGCACTCTTTAAGTTCATCATTGATGGCCTTAGATTGGTTGCCGGTGAGATTTCTTTCCACGTAAAGAACTTTGCCGGTGAAATCGGTACCCAGATTTATCCTGCGGTAATGAGTGTTGGATATATCTGTGGGGCGAGAATTTCTTCTTATATGTTTGCCGGCGGTGTACTTAGTTGGTTGGTATTGATTCCTTTGATGGTACTCTTTGGTGAACATATCACCCTTTATCCCGGAACAATTCCTATTGGAGAAATGTATGCCGAGGGCGGAGCCAGTGCAATCTGGAGTTCTTATATCCGTTACATTGGTGCAGGTGCCTTGGCTGCCGGTGGTATTATTAGTTTGATTAAGTCTTTGCCTTTGATTATCACCACTTTTACCGGTGCGATGAAGAGTATGCAAGGAACAAAAGCAGATTCCAATGCCCGTACTGCCAAAGACATCAATATTAAAATTGTTCTTTTGGCAATTGCAATCCTGACCGTTCTGGTTTGGTTGATTCCGGCTATCCCGGTATCCTTCCTTGGTGCTTGTATCGTGGTTGTATTTGGTTTCTTCTTTGCAACGGTTTCCTCCCGGATGGTTGGTTTGGTAGGAAGCAGTAACAACCCGGTTTCCGGTATGGCAATTGCAACATTGTTGGTTACCACCCTTTTGTTAAAGGCAACCGGAACAAGCGGTATTGCAGGTATGATCAGTGCTATCTCTATCGGTTCCATTATCTGTATTGTATCTGCCATTGCAGGTGATACTTCTCAGGATTTAAAGACCGGGTATTTATTGGGTGCAACCCCGAAAAAACAGCAGATTGGCGAAGTGATTGGTGTTATTGCAGCGGCATTTGCCATTGGTGGAACCCTTTATCTGTTAGACAGTGCATGGGGCTTTGGTTCTGACCAGTTAGCGGCTCCGCAGGCTACCTTGATGAAACTGATTATTGAAGGTGTTATGCAGGGTAATCTTCCATGGGCGCTGGTATTTATCGGTGTATTCATTGCTATTGTGGTAGAGGTGGTAGGAATTCCGGTTCTGCCCTTTGCAATCGGTGTTTACTTGCCGGTACAATTGAATGCTTGTATTATGGTGGGTGGCTTGGTTCGTCTGGCGCTGGATAAAATGAAGAAAAAGGAAGAAGAGAAAGAAAAGATGATCAATGATGGTATTCTTTTCTGCTCCGGTATGATTGCCGGTGAGGGTTTGGTAGGCATTCTCCTTGCGGTCTTTGCGGTGTTTGGACTGGATAAAGTGATTGATTTGTCTGCGACCTTGGGTATTTCTCCTATGGCTTCCAACATCGGTGGATTGGTACTCTTTGGTATCATCATTCTGACCGTGCTGAAATTCTCTCTTTGGAGAAAGCGGAAGTAATATGAAAAAGAAAAATTCAGAAAATTTTTTGGAACGCAAACCCAAACGAGCCGAGCGCCTTTCCTGGACCAGGGAAGAAGATGGAAACGTCAGCCTTGTGATTGAGAACAAAGGATTTTTCAATCGGCTTTGCCAAAAACTTTTTAAAAAACCACCTTTCAGTTATGTTCACTTAGATGAAATGGGTAGTTTTCTCTGGCCTTTGCTGGACGGAGAAAAAGACATCATTGCCATCGGTATATTGGTGGAAGAAAAGTTCGGTGATGCGGCACAGCCTCTTTATGAACGGTTGGCAAAGTACTTTCAAATTATGGAAAGTTATGGTTTTATAGAATGGAATTAAAAAGAATAAAAACTGCCGTCCTTTTGGGCGGTGGTTTTTGTCATTATTTATAAGGATATAAAAGGAGATATTTTTGTGATTTTTGCAATTGTATTATTTGTGGTTACGTATATTCTGATGTTGACATTTGGTAAGTGGAGGCCTTACATTGCCCTCGGGTCTGCTTTGGTGTTCATTCTTTCCGGGATGCTTCCTTCGGGGAAAATATGGGAAAGTATTGATTTCAATGTCCTTTTGATGATTGCCGGCACTATGGGTACGGTTTCTTTGTTTATCGAAAGCAAAATGCCGGCTTATCTTGCAGATAAGGTGATGGAAAAGGTTCCTAACATCCAATGGGCGGCGGTTTCCTTGGCACTCTTTGCAGGAATTATTTCTGCCTTTGTGGATAATGTGGCAACGGTTTTGATGGTTGCACCGGTGGCATTGGAAATTTGCAAAAAATATAAAATCAATCCGGTTCCCTTTATTATTGCTATTGCAGTTTCTTCCAATCTGCAAGGAGCGGCAACCTTGGTGGGTGATACCACGGCGATTATGCTCGGTTCCGCTTTGGATATGAGTTTTATGGACTTTTTCTGGTATTTAGGAAAACCCAGTATCTTCTTTGCGGTAGAATTGGGGGCGGTGATTTCTGCTATGATTTTATACGGGATTTTCCGTAAGGATAAAGAGCCTATTCCTAAAAATAATGATGTTACCGTTGTTACGAACTTTGTTCCCGCTATTTTGCTTTGTGGAACCATCATTCTTTTGATTGCGGCATCTTTTATTCCTAACAAGCCGGGAATTACCAATGGTGTGATTTGTTGCATTCTCTTTGGTATCGGTCTTATCCATAACGTGATTCAAAAGAAGAGTCTTTCTGCGATTACTACGCCGATAGGGGAAATAGACTTTGAAACCATCGGGTTGCTCCTCGGATTATTTATGGTTATCGGTGGCATTGAAGCAAAAGGCGTGATTGCGGCAATGGCAAATCTGCTTGCCAAACTTGGCGGTGACAATCTTTTCCTGCTCTACACAGTGGTGGTATGGGCATCGGTAGCGATTTCCGCTTTCATTGATAACATTCCTTATGTCGCAACCATGATTCCGGTAATTGGTGCTCTTGCGGTAGAATTGGGTGTTGACCCTACCTGTTTATACTTTGGTCTGCTCAGCGGAGCAACTTTGGGCGGTAACTGTACCCCCATCGGTGCATCTGCCAATATTACCGGTATTGGTATTCTTCGCAGGGAAGGGCATACTGTAAAAAACAGCGATTTCTTTAAAATCGGAATTCCTTTTACCTTGGCGGCGATTATTCCTGCGTACATCTATATTTGGTTGGTTTATGGTATGTAATCTTTGAAAAAGGGAACAGTAAGAAAAAAGAAAACAGAGGAAAGTTATGATAGAAAATTGGATTAACGACATCAGTAACGTGCTTTACAGTTATCTGCTTATTATTCTTTTGGTTGGTGCAGGAATTTATTTTACTATCCGTACCCGTTTTGCGCAGTTTCGGCTCTTTGGTCAGCAGGTAAAAGCGGTGACAGAAAAGCCAAAAGACGGCAAAGGTGTATCT
>JAZPYU010000112.1:0-1659 GCA_045544295.1 Ructibacterium sp.
TTCCCTCCCCAAGGATTACGCTCTGTTTCATCAAGCCAAAATCATTATAACCTAATTGATTTTTACTGTCAATTATAATTTGAAAAAATTATATTACAAATTGATTGCAAAAAATCATAAATCCCTGCAACGCATAACTAAGACAACGCCACCTTTTTGGAAGGATATGTCTGCCCGGTCGCCCCCATCAAACTGATTACTGGATGCCTGTACCTTGTCACAGGAAAGACAGATATCTTCCGCTTGGTATTTTAATCCTTTTATAGTAAAGTCCTGAACATCTCCGCCAAAAGGGAAAAAGGAAATATACTTTTTATCATCCGGGTACAAAACAAAGGGTTCATTCTCCATCCAGATTTCATGAGCGCCATCCACCAATTTTATTTTGGCACCACGCTTCAACCCATAATATAATAATATATAATGAGAAAACTCATGATCTTGTCTTCCTCCAAGACCACCCAAAAGGATGATTTCGTTACAGCCGTATTCTATGGCGTAATCCACACAAAGATTGGTGTCGGTGGCATCTTTTTCTGCGGGGTATATCTTATGCGCCACCGAGTCTGGATATTCCTCAATGCCGGAATCTAAGTCTCCAATGATATAATCCGGTGTAACACCGAGCCGTTTGGCATGGCGATACCCCCCGTCTGCACAAAGGATTAGGGAATCCTGATACTCCGATAGCCACACAGAGTCTGTATCCATAGAACCACCGCAGAAAATCACTGCTCGTTTCACTTTGTTGCCTCCTGTATCGCCAATGCATTTAATTCCCGGAAAGCCTCACCGGCATCTTTTGCCCCAAACACCGAGGAACCTGCCACCAAAATATTGGCACCTGCCACCACCGGCATTGCGATGGTTTTTACACCAATGCCGCCATCTACCTCAATATCAATGGCTGGGTTTTCCTTTTCTGCCATTTGTTTCAGGATGGTGATTTTTTCGTTAACACTTTCGATGTAGGACTGTCCGCCAAATCCCGGTTCTACACTCATCACCAAAACCAATTCAAAATGAGAGAGTAATCCTTCTAAAACATCTGCCGGGGTCCCCGGTTTTAAAGAAACCCCCGCCTTAATTCCAAACTGATGAATTTGGTCTGCCAAAGCAAGGATGCCCTCTGTACCATTTGCCGCTTCTGCATGAATGGTAATCAAATCGGCGCCGGCTTTGGCAAAGGATTCTATATACTTTTCCGGTTCGCTAAGCATCAGGTGGACATCAAAAACCATTTTGCTATAAGGACGTAAGCACTGGACAATATGGGGGCCATAACTTAGATTGGGGACAAAATGCCCATCCATAATATCAATATGTAAATATTCACAGCCTACCGCTTCCACTTTTTCAATTTCTTCTCTGAGTTTTCCCGCATCCGCTGCCAGAATAGATGGTGCAATTTGCATCTTCTTCATGATGTTCTCTCCTATCATTCATTCTATTTCAGAACCTCTTGGTAACATTCACAAAGAGATTCTATATCATCCAAATCTTTCCCCTATAATTATTCGTTATCTTCTTTTTTGCACCTCACGGATTTCCTCCATCATCCGGCAATAATTCTGATGCCGGGAAGATGAAATTTCTCCATCTTCTACCGCTTGTAAGACACGGCAACCTTTTTCAACCGTGTGCTTACAATCCCGGAAC
>JAZPYU010000113.1:0-5753 GCA_045544295.1 Ructibacterium sp.
AAAATAAAAAATAAATTTTTAAAAAGCATTATATTCTATATGGATAAAAAGGCACGGATTTTCTCCGTGCCGTAACTTTTAAATGTGTCAAATTTTAATATACAGTAACCAAAGAAAAGCAGAATTGTATTTGGACAAAAAATATCTGCGAGAATTAAAAAATATTCTTGCAGAATTGTTCTCTACAGGCGAAATTGATAGAATTGGGGAAATCAAGTGATGCTAAAATGATGATGTAGCAGACGGAACGCTTGCAAACGGATGCGACCGTATGCGAAATTGATGCTCATTGCAGGCATAATTATTTGAATCACAAGACCACGCGCCGTTATCAGAAATATAACCTAAAATTATTAAAAATTGCTATTGATGCTCAAAAAAATGAAGATTGCTGCTCTCGATTTTTGACAATAAAAAATGGCTCAAACGCAGTGTTTGAGCCACTTTGTATGGCAGGGGCAGTAGGACTTGAACCCACGGCACTCGGTTTTGGAGACCGATGCTCTACCAACTGAGCTATACCCCTACATCACAATGACAGATTATATCACGATGGTCCGGTTTTGTCAAGAGTTTTCCGGAATAAATCTTAAAACACTACAAAACAGGCGGTATCTTTTCTTATTGTTTTACAATTTGCTAACAGTTGCGCATTTCTATTGACTTTGTTTTTTCTTTTTTATATAATGCCAAAAAACAAACGAAAAAATGCCACAAAGATGGGGGATGATTCCTTTGGCTACATCTTATTTCGTGATGGACCAACGATCTATTGCCTGATACTTTTTTAAGATAAAAAACACCTGTCTAAACTTAAAAAAGAAAGGACTTTTGCTTTATGCGAAAAATTTTCTCCCTGCTTCGGGGCAAGGCATTGTTTTTTGGGGTGGCAACAACTTTTTGCTGCCTTGTTGCTACGATTATGGAAGTTCTTATGCCCCGCGCCATGTCAAAAATTCTGGATGTGGGTGTTCCCAACAGCGATTTCCGATACGTCCTTATTATGAGTGGTATCATGTTGTCCCTGGCGCTTTGTTGTATGCTCTTTGGCATTCTTAGTCACTGCAGCGCCGTTTTGCTTAGCGCAAACCTGGGCAAACGCCTTCGGGATGCCCTTTTTCAACAGATACAGCGGTTTTCTTTTGCAAATACGGACCGTTTTGGTACTTCTTCTTTGATTACCCGGATGACGGCAGACATCACCAATACCCAAACCGCAATTACGGTTATTTTCTACGGGCTTTTCACCACACCTATCTGGGTAGTTTTGGCCTCTTTTTCCGCCTTTTCTATCCACCCAAAACTTGCCTGTACCTTTTTGTTGGCTGTACCGATTTTGGCTATCATTCTTACTGTGGTTACCATCAAAATCCATCCCCGTATGCAAGGGATGCTCAAAGCCGTTGACAAACTGAACGAAAAGGTGCAGGAAAATCTGATTGCCATCCGGGTTGTGAAAGCCTTTGTCCGGCAAGACAAGGAAAATCAAGGCTTTGATGATTCTGCCGATGCAGTTCGCAATGCACAAGTTCATGCGGAAAAACTAACCACGGCGCAAATGCCCCTGATGCAGATTTCTATTTATACTTGTATTATTTTCATTCTTTGGTTTGGTGCCCGCTTTGTCATTGCCGGAGAATTGGGAACCGGTGAACTTTTAAGTTTTGTCATTTATGTAAACCAAATTTTGAACTCTTTGATGAGTTTAACCCACCAGTTAACCGCTATCTTTATCTCCCGCGCCTCGGTTACTCGTATTGCTGAGGTCCTGGACGAAGTGCCTGACATCCCTGACGATGGTCAGGAGGATGTTTTTGTAGAAGACGGATCTATCGTATTTGATCACGTTTCTTTCAGTTATCACAAAAAACATAGGATTTATGCCCTGAAAGACATTTCTTTTTCTATCAAATCCGGAGAAACCATTGGTATCATCGGCAGTACCGGTTGTGCCAAGAGCACCTTGGTGCAACTGATCCCACGGCTTTATGAAGCCACCCAAGGTTCCGTCAAAATTGGCGGACGAGACGTGCGGGAATATAAGCAGAAAAATCTGCGGGAACAGGTTTCTATGGTTCTGCAAAAGAATCTGCTCTTTACCGGAACCATTTTAGAAAACCTTCGTTGGGGAAACCCTGAGGCAACCAAGGAAGAAATCATCAACGCCTGCAAAATCGCCCAAGCACACGATTTTATCACCACTTTCCCGGACGGGTACGAAACCGTTTTAGGGCAAGGGGGCATCAACGTTTCCGGCGGGCAGAAGCAACGGCTCTGCATTGCACGGGCTCTTTTGAAAAACCCTAAAATTATCATTTTAGATGACAGTACCAGCGCGGTAGATACCGCTACCGATGCGAAAATCCGGGAAGGACTCCGGCAAAATCTTGCAGGCACCACCACTTTGATTATTGCACAGCGGATTTCCTCTGTCTGCGATGCGGACCGGATTATTGTGATGGACAAAGGCGAGGTTTACGCCATTGGAACCCATCAGGAACTGTTAGATACCTGTGATATTTATCAGGAAATTTATGCTTCTCAGCAAAAGGGGGTGGCGTAAATGCCTCCGCGCAGAATCCTTATTAAAGAAAAAGCCAAAAATCCCAGGCAAACCTTACGCCGGCTTTTCGGTTATCTTTCCCCTTATCGCTGGGCATTGGTTTTGGTTACTTTTCTGGTTATTTTAAATGCCGGTGCCGGCGTGGCAGGAACTTACTTCTTAAAGCCTCTTGTGGATGATTACATCACACCACTTTTAGGGGTTGAAAACCCAGACTTTTCCGGTCTTCTTGGCTTTTTGCTTGTTTTGGCAGCCATCTATCTTGTGGGTGCACTTTCCGGTTATTTCTATCGGCAAATTATGATTAAAATTACTGCATCTACCTTAAAACGACTTCGCACTGAGATGTTTACCCATATGCAAACCCTGCCACTACAGTACTTTGACACCCGTACCCACGGGGAAACCATGAGCCGTTTTACCAATGACATTGATACCCTAAGAAATACCTTAACCATCTCCATTCCTTTGGGCATTTCCGCTTTGGTCTCCTCGGTGGGAACTTTTACCTTAATGTTACTGCTAAGTCCGCCTATGACTCTCTTTTCCATCTTGATGCTTTTGGGCATCTTCTGGACTTCTAAAGTTCTTGGTAAAAAAAGCTCCTCCTTTTATCGTACCCGCCAATCGGATTTGAGTAATATCAACGGATACATCGAAGAACTGATTGAGGGACAACGGGTTGTAAAAGTTTTTTGCTACGAAGAAGAAAGTAAAAAACAATTCAACACCCTGAACGAACATCTGGCGCAATCCGCCGCACGGGCAGAAATCACCAGTGGCGTAATTGGCTACATCACCGGCAATCTTGGGCATATCAACTATGTTTTGAATATTCTTGCCGGTGCGACCCTCACCATTTTATCCCAGACCCGGGATATGGGTATTCTGACTATGAGCCTTGGTACTTTGGTTTCTTTCATCCAATATGCACGGGCATTCAATAACCCGCTTTCACAACTGGCACAGCAGTTTACCAACATTTTAAGTGCACTTGCCGGCACGGAACGGATTTTTGCGCTGTTGGACGAAGAACCAGAGCAGGATGATGGCTATGTTATTTTGGTCAACGCCAAAATTGACGAAAATGATACCGTGACCGAATGTAAAGAAAGAACCGGTCAATGGGCGTGGAAGCACCCCCATCACGACGGCAGTTTGTCTTACACCCCCTTAAAGGGTGAAGTCACCTTAGACGATGTGCATTTTGGTTATGTGCCGGGGAAAACTGTTCTAAACGGCGTTTCGCTCTGGGCAAAGCCGGGGCAGAAGATTGCCTTTGTAGGTTCCACCGGCGCAGGAAAAACCACCATTACCAACCTACTTACCCGGTTTTATGATGTGCCGGACGGAAAAATCCATTATGACGGCATTAACATCAACAAAATCCGAAAGGGATATCTCAGACATTCTATGGCAATGGTTTTGCAGGACACCCATTTGTTTACCGGAACCATTATGGAAAACATTCGCTACGGCAGACTGATTGCCACCGATGAAGAGGTCATAAAAGCCGCAAAACTGGCAAACGCTCATTGGTTCATCACCCAACTTCCCGATGGTTATCAGACTATGCTCACCGCAGACGGAAATAATTTAAGCCAGGGGCAACGGCAGTTACTTGCCATTGCAAGAGCCGCGGTAGCAGACCCGCCCGTTTTGATTCTGGATGAGGCGACCTCCTCTATCGACACCAGAACCGAGGCTTTAATCGAAAAGGGTATGGACGAACTGATGAAGGGCAGAACCGTCTTTGTCATTGCCCATCGACTCTCTACCGTAAGAAATGCCGATGCCATTATGGTGTTGGAAAACGGAGAAATTATTGAAAGAGGCAACCACGAAGAATTGATTGCCCAAAAAGGCAAGTATTATCAACTCTATACCGGCGCCTTTGAATTATCGTAAAAGAAAAACGGCAACTTTATAAAGTTGCCGTTTTTTGTTGGCTTGTTTAGAATAGGTGTGATTTATTTACCCTTTTCTTCTTTCTCTAATTTATAGTATTGGAATATCAAATAAGGAAGTATTAGCAATCTCCACATAATATATAAAATAATGCAAAGAACCCTAAACGGGAAAATGAAATATCTAAATCTATGTATGTAGTAGGCTTTGCGCTCCATGACAATAACATGTTTAAATTCTCCACAACCTTCACATAACCCTAAATCTTCAGATATTATATACTTTTTTCATTGTCATCCGTTTCATTTATTCTATTCCAACATTCTAAACAAAACTCAGCCATATTATCACCTCGTATCTATTATAGGTCAATTTAACCATAATTTCAATAGGGAAATTTGCCATAATATTAATTGGTGATGTATCCATGAATAAATTAAAAGAACTTCGGTTAAAAAAGGGCTATACACAGATTAAAATGCAAACGCTAACAGGCATTGATCAAAGCGATTATTCTAAATTAGAAAACGGAAAAAGATATTTTACATTTGAGCAGTGTCGCAAACTTGCCATAGCACTTGATACCAGTATGGACTATTTAGCGGATTTAACCGAGGAAAAGAAACCATATCCACGAAAAACTCCCAAATAAAGCATTGTATAGCAAATTTTATCGTAGAAGCACTTGTCAAGGAGGGGTACTATGATTATTTTTGACAAGTTATGGGAAACGATGAAGCAAAGGGTATTTTCCACTTATACGCTTCGGGAAAAATGCGGGATTGACAGCAAAACAGTTCGGCGATTAAAGGCAAACGAAAATATCGAAACCAAAACCTTAAATAAACTTTGCGAAGCACTGGATTGTTCTCTCTGCGATATTGCAGAATATATCAAGGAATGATGAAAAACGGCAACTTTATAAAGTTGCCGTTTTTTGTTGACTTTCACATTCATAATAGATGCAGATATTTTTTAGCGAAATCGTTCGCTTCTCTCACGATGAAATCCAAACAAGTTTGGATGAAATCAAAGTTTACAACTTGGATGAAATTAAGTCCGTCTTTTTATCCTTGCGAAGCAAGATTTCACCACGAAGTGATTTCATCCGCAAAGCGGATTTATTCCGGCGCAAGACGGATTTAGTTGAAAAAGCGTACTGAATTTTCAGTACGCTTTTTTCTGGTGGAGGTGGGGGGAATTGAACCCCCGTCCGAAGAAGTATCCCCGCAAGGCACCTACGAGCGTAGTCTGTGGTCAACATTCCCTTCCAAAAAAGTCC
>JAZPYU010000114.1:0-3119 GCA_045544295.1 Ructibacterium sp.
CATCCCGTGGTAGGAGACCCGGTTTATGGGGTGAAAAAAGAGAATTTTTCCTTAAATGGACAGTTATTACACGCCTATCAGGTTGGCTTTATCCATCCTAAAACAGGGGAATATATGGAATTTTCTGCTCCATTACCGGATTATTTTGAAAAAATTTTAAAAAGATTGAGAAATTTGTAGACAAAAAAAGAGCATTGTTGTATAATAGAGTTTAGGCTGTGGTGAAGCGCACCCCATAAGTCTTATGTGGTTCGGTTTCTCTCGGCTTAAGATTGTGTTCGCTTGTACTCTTTCGTACGGAGAACGGTAGATGCTCTGTTTTTGTAATGAGATTTCGTTAACTTCGATTTTTATCAAGAGGAAGCGGCCGATGTTATCTTCGGTGCTTCTTTTTTTGCAAAAATGGGTAAAATATAGAAATGAGGGTTTAATGAGGATGAAACATTTACTGGGGTTAAAAGATTTATCCGCAACCGAGATTCAGGAAATTTTAACTGAGGCGTTTCGGATGAAGCACGAAGTGTTGGAGAAGAGTAAGAAAGATAATTGTTTAAGCGGGAAAAGTATCATTACTCTGTTTTTTGAAAACAGCACCCGGACAAGACTTTCTTTTGAACTTGCTTCCAAATATTTAGGTGCAACTGCTGCCAATATTGCCGCATCCGGTAGTAGTGTAGCAAAGGGAGAAACGCTGATTGATACTGCCAAGACCATTGACCAAATGGCGGCAGATGTCGTCATTATCCGGCACAGTTCTTCCGGTGCACCGGAACTGGTTTCCAAGTACACCAATGCATCTATCGTTAACGCCGGCGACGGACTCCATGCGCATCCGACCCAAGCCCTTTTGGATATGATGACCATGCAGGAAAAGAAAGGAGACCTGAAAGGTCTTCGGGTTGCTATTGTGGGCGATGTGAAGCATAGCCGTGTTGCAAGAAGTAACATCTATGGTCTTACTACCATGGGCGCCGAGGTGGTAGTTGCAGGGCCTACCACTTTGATGCCGGCAGAAATTGACGGACTTCCCGTCAAGGTTTACCACGATGTGGACAAGGCAGTAGCCGGTGCCGATGTGGTAATGGGTCTTAGAATTCAGTTAGAACGGCAGCAAAAAGGTGCTTTCCCAACGGTAAGAGAATATCATAAACATTTTGGTATTAATGAAAAGAGACTTGCCCTTGCAGCACCGGATGCGATTTTGATGCACCCGGGTCCTGTCAATCGTGGTGTGGAACTTTCTGCCGATGTGATTGACGGTGTGCAATCTGTGATTGAAGAACAGGTTACCAATGGTGTATGTGTGCGGATGGCTGTGTTGAAACTTCTGACCCAGAAATAGCAGGAGGATATTATGAGTTTATTGATTAAAAACGGATGGGTCGTTGACCCCAAAAATAAAATAGACGGCAAGATGGATATACTGATTGCCGATGGCGTAATCCAAAAAATTGCGCCGATGATTGAAGAAAAAGCAGATACCATTTATGATGCTGCCGGCAAGACAGTGGCACCGGGACTGATTGATTTGCACGTACATTTTAGAGAACCGGGTTTTGAGTATAAAGAAGATATCGAAACCGGTAGCCGTGCTGCGGCAAAGGGCGGTGTGACTACCGTAGTTTGTATGCCCAACACCAATCCGGTGATTGATAACGGTGCGCAAGTCCGTTATGTGATGGAACGAGGCAAGGAAGTCGGCCTTATCAATGTATTAACTGCCGGTTGTATCTCCAAAGGTCAGCAGAGTAAAGAACTTTCCGAGATTGCAGAACTGAAAGAGGCCGGGGCAGCAGCAGTCAGTGATGACGGTAAACCGGTGATGACCGGTTCGCTGATGAGAAGGGCGCTGGAATACACCAAAATGTTTGATATCCCGGTATTTTCTCATAGCGAGGATTTGGATTTGGTAGATGGCGGCAGTATGAATGAAGGATATACCGCAACCTGCCTTGGTATTCCGGGAATCCCCAAGGCGGCAGAGAGTGTAGCAGTTTCCCGGGATGTTCTGATTGCAGAAGAGGTAGACGGAAGACTTCATATTTGTCACGTCAGCACCAAAAATGCCATTGAGGCAATTCGGGCTGCCAAAAAACGTGGTGCCAAGATTACAGCAGAGACAGCACCCCACTATTTTAGTTTAACAGACAAGGCTTGTGAGGGTTATAACACCAATGCCAAAATGAACCCGCCTCTTCGTGATGAAGCAGATGTAGAAGCGGTCATTGCGGCATTAAAGGACGGCACCTTAGATGCTATTGCCACCGACCATGCACCCCATCATCGGGACGAAAAGGAACTGGAATTTGACAAGGCAAGTAATGGTATTGTCGGTCTGGAAACATCCTTAGGTGTTGGTATTACTTATTTGGTAAAGACGGGAAAACTTACCCTGTCACAGTTGATTGAAAAAATGAGTACCAATCCGGCAGCAATTATCGGGATTGACCGTGGCCAATTAGGAACAGGTTGTCCGGCGGATTTGGTTATCTTTGATCCGGATAAAACCTACAAGGTTGATGTAAAGGACTTTGCATCCAAGGGTAAGAATTCCCCTTATGACGGTGCAGAACTTTACGGTGAGATATCCTTAACGGTTGCCGGTGGTAAGGTGGTTTACCAAAAGGGGTAAGAACCAAAACCTTACAATAACATAAACTATCTGAGAAAACAAGAACAGGAGGACCTATTGTGATTGATGTATTGATTGAGAAAATTAAAGAGCGTAACAACCCCACCGTTGCCGGCCTTGACCCAAAACTTGACTTTGTGCCGGAAGAGATGAAAGCGGCCGCTTTCAAAGAATATGGTGAAAACTTTGAAGGGGCTGCACAGGCGATTTTACAGTTTAATAAGACTTTGATTGATGCCCTTTGTGATATTGTACCAGCGGTAAAACCCCAGTCTGCCTACTATGAAATGTATGGTATTCCCGGTATCCAATGTCTTTACGAGACCATTGCCTATGCAAAAAAAGCAGGAATGTATGTGATCTTAGATGCAAAGCGCGGTGATATTGGTGCAACCTCGGAGGCTTATGCCAAGGCATATCTTGGTACCACCGAGATTGCAGGGGCAGAGCACGAGGCGTTTGGTGCCGATTGTTTGACGGTAAATCC